>JAEORG010000285.1 GCA_016841005.1 Candidatus Thorarchaeota archaeon
ACAAGATGCATCCGTATGGAAGTATTGTCGAAACAAAATATCAAGGACTCGACAATTTTCCTGAATCAACTAACCGTAGGGGAGTTGCTTGTCCCGACGAAATTGACCTTGAATTACAATTGAGTACTCTTACATTCTCTAAAATGATTGGTGTTGGAATAGAAACGGATATTGAAGGAGCAATAATGGACATATTTTCCCTCATTAGCGAAGAGCTTGATGGAGATATATCCAAGGGAGAAGTATTGAAAAAATTCACTGGAGGGAAACCATACTGAGTGAGATAGAGAGGGTTGCACGAGCAATTGTAAACAATCTACATCAGAGCTATCTCTTCAGGGTATTATCAAAATGGTATGAACAGGATTCTCTTCAAATCAGAGAGGAACTCGGAATTGACAACTATAATGAAACCATAGCAGAACCCGCAGAACTCTTCGAGCGAGTTCGAAGACATATTTTAACACAATCATTTCAAGATGATGAAACAATCGATTTTCTCATGAACATTCCGGAATGGGTTGGATTTCGTGTTGATACTGGTTCTATTGAAACAGGAGAACAGGTAATACAAACAGCGAGGCAAAGTGTTCTAGCTCAAATCTGGGTCACATTGATTCCCAACGTAAGTATTGGTCACACCATCATTCCAGAAGAATTCGAAAATCAAGGAGTGGGAACCCTTGTTGAATATATTCTTCGAAGCGATGAAACACGGAAGATACTAGAAACAGCCATCGATTCAGAGTTAGAATCAAGAGGATTGGGGAAAGATTTCTTCAATATCTCTGACATTATAATGGGCTACAAAATTGCTGACACTTCAAGAAACGAACGATTAAGGACTCTTCTAGGATTAATACTTATGAAGACAACAGATTGCCCCTTCGATCTTGATAGAGTTTTTACATTGGATGAATCAGCTATAGTTAGGGAGACTGAGGCATATATCATCACAATGCACGCACAGAATAATCTTAGAAGTAAAATAAAAGGCACTAGTTCCGTCAGACCTTTTGAGTGGCCATTAATCGGAAGCACTCGTGTATTTACTGGAATTTTGAGCGCAATCGAAGTGATGAGAAAATACACTTCTTGGATGACGACCTGTTCATTATACAAGACCATGGTAAACGGTGAATATCAGACATGGACAGAGTATGAATTCATGCTATTCATTCTCAATGAGATCGCTGATCAGTATGTAGATTCCATCAGAGTAAAATCTCGAAAAGGAAAGAATGAGGAACTTGAGAGATTCATAGATATACTACGAGGAGAGAGTCAGGAGATTACGTTTCGAGTGATGGAGTCATATGATAAAACAGGTAGTCTATATGAGGAATTATTGGAGTGCAAGAGAAGAGCGAAGACTGGGGAGAAACCTCAGATATCTCCAGAACGACGTTTCAGGCTTGTACTATCAACTTTGAAACAGAGTTTGGAATACATTCATAGCAAAGATGTACCAACTGAAGAGATAGTTGATCAAATATCCATCGCATTTGATGCAATATCTGGACTTATTTCAAAACATCAAGATACTCTGGGTAGTGAGGTAGATAAGTTCACTGAGGAACTCTGTTTTGACTTATCATTTAGAATACTGGATTTATTGGACCTTGGAAGATATCTTAGTGACCTTCCATGGATAACGCGATTTATAGCAGAAGAATCTACAATGATAGATATCTCAAAGGGAGAAATCAGTGAATTAAGTGAGAGTAATAGGACAAAGAGAATTGTTTCTGCATTTGCAGGTAGTGTTACTTTCTTAGTAATGCAAGCTAGAAAGTAGTCTCTTCTCAGTTGTGAGTTTTGAGATTTCCACTAGTTTGATAATAGATTGTCCTATGTTTACCCCAAACATCGAATACTAGGTAAAGGTTCTCAATATGGTATCCCAACGATGCTGTACGAATGCCTCTAATTCAGCAATCTTCTTGTCATCACGAGTTGGTTTGAAGAGATGAGAGAATCTTCCCTGCATCTTGAGAAATTCATCGATTGGTTTTCTCTTTTCTGGATCCTGGAATCTCTTGCTCTCACGACCAAGAATGAACTCCTCACCTATTCGCTCCCACTGAATCCAGTAGCCTGTCTCAACCGCGAGTTTTCCAATCTCGACACCTTTCTCAACGGGATAGTTCCAAGCTTGTGGACAGGG
>JAEORG010000286.1 GCA_016841005.1 Candidatus Thorarchaeota archaeon
AACCTTCTTCGCATTGATGTTCGCAACTTCGACAATCGGTAATTTCATCTCTGGTTATTTGGTTGACAACTATGATCGTCGGAACTTGTCTGTACTCACCGTGCTAGCTCCTGGAGTCCTATTTCTAGCATTAGCTTTCATAACAGATGTATTCGTCATAACATTGGTAATGCTTGTATGTTCGTTCGGATCTCTCTCGACTGGGGCTGGCGAGGCTTATCAGATGCAGCAGGTTGACCGTCGTCTAAGCGGAGTTGCTCAAAGCATGTTTAGGTTGGGTACTTCTTTAGGACTCATCCCATTGTACCTCTTCGCTTTATTGTTGGATGTTGGAATGAGTTTTGTCACTACGATGCAGATACTGCTCTTTTTAGCTGGTGTGCTTCAACTAGTATGCGTCGTTATTCGTGCGACTGCCCTAGAACAGCTTCCTCTTCCTGAACGTAATGTAAGATCAGATAATCTACTGAAAGACTTCATGAAAGAGAACATCCGAGGTCTTCGACTCCTATGGCGTGTCTTTCCAATATTCATCATAATAATCTGCGTCGATGCGCTTAGTGACAGTTTCTATAGTTTCGCTAAGAATTACTATGTGAACGAAACCTTGGACTTTGGGTATGCTGAAATTAATTTGATGATTCTTATTACGTTGGCAATCTCTGTTCCCTTGGCAATGGTTGTGGGACGAGTGTTTGACAAACGTGGTGGTCAGGGAGTCGCTCTTGCTGTATATTCATTAATGCCTATCTCAATTTATCTCTTGATTGCCTCCCAATACGTGCGATATGTAGCTCCACTTGAATGGGTTGTTTCTATAGACTCATTGTACCCTGGTCTGAGTGTTGTATTCTCATTAGCATTCATCGCTACAGCTATCAAATCTGTAAATGATATTCTATGGGCTACAGTTCTTGCATCTTATATTCAGAAATCTTTGCCACGTTCTGATTTTGGAAAAGCATTGAGTCTAACAAGTGTTCTAGTTTCGATGTTTCTTGCCTTAGGTCCTATTCCTGCAGGAATTATCTACATGAATTGGCAAGGGGTTCCACTACTTGTAATCACTTTGATGATTAATATCATACTTCTGATTATCTTAGCCATAAAGAGCTTAGAACCAAGAGTAACAGCAGAAGAGATTGATGCAGAACTACAGCCAACCTAGAAAATTAACTACTCGCAGCTCTGAGAATAGGTGGGGCAAAATCCTTCAACCTCTTTAAGCCCAGAACCTTTTCTCTTCTTCCCATCCTAGCATCATTAATCGCATTTTCCATGAATTCAATTGCCTCATCGTAATTCTTTCTCGGGACTGGAAATGGAACACCATCCTTTCCACCAAACGCGAATGTCATCCTTACAGGATCCGACCATGCTGGAGGCGAACCATAGATCATATCCGAGATTAGTGAGAGACCTCGGATGGTTGCAGGTCCTATTCCATCCATGAAGAGTAGCTCCTCATAGTTCGATGGCTGTGTCATATATGCTCTCCTTACTGCATTCCAATCCATCCGTCTTGGGACAACCTTGTAAGCTGGAAGAGTTATCTCAGATGTTCCTTCTATCCAAGGAATTAATGTACTTTGACCATAACTCTTCATCTCATCGTACAGCCTGCGTAATTTGACTGGATTTTCTTTAACTACATCAAGTGTGGTCTTTCTACACTCTCCAGAATCTCTGGATGTCAAATCTAATGTTGAATCATTGACTAATCCTGATATCATTCCTGAGTGTGGCTCTTCAATGAAACTTGAAACATCTTCGCATAACCAATGATACCTTCTTGCATCATTTGATTCACTATTCATTCCTTGTTGAACCACTGCCCAATTCTCATCCACATCCACAAAAAACACATGCTGGTATAGTGAGTAGCCATCCTGAACAGCTGCATTATCAACCTTTGCAACTGATTTGCTTAATCCTGCGAGAGTAGTGCCATCGAGACCGTAATCATGAAGAACAAGCAACTGATCCGGTGTCTTCATCGATGCAAGTCCTTTACCTCCTGCAGCAATGATGTTGTGTTTTTCAAAATTTAATGTTGAACGAAGTACACCACATGTGACTGTGGTTGACCCTGAACTGTCCCAGTCATATCCTAAGACATTGGAAAGGGCTTGAAACCAAACAGGGTCCGCGAGTCTGCGAAGAAGTTCTAATGTACCAAACTCATCCACAATCACTTCACATATTGCACTAGCCATTGGTATCATTCGTTTGACTAACCAATGAGGTGCTTTTCCTGGATGAAGTTTGAGGTTGGCTACTCCTGTTCGTTTCAATGATTACACTCCAACAGTATGTTTTGTTGTTAGATTAGATAAACTCACATAATTTTACAGTGCAGCCCTCAACCTCTCTAGATTTTCTCTGAGACTATCTCCTGCTTCACTGAGAAATGTTTCCAATGTATCACATATGTATTGATCACAATGTGCACATGTTTCAACACCTTTCTCTGCTACACACTTTCTTACAGAACAATTTTCACAGAACTTGAAGTGAATGCCATTTCTTTTGCAGCCTTCGCAGTTGATATCATCAATCGTTAGAGGATATTCTGGAGAACTCCATTTGTCAACTGCCTCTTGACGAAGTGAATCATCATTATCTCGGGTTGCACGAAACGCAATACATTCTGCACAATTGAGTCCACAACCAGCTATTAAATCGGTCATAGCAACTGAATAGAAAAAATTTCTTAAAAATTAGACAGGCAACCGAAAGTATTCTGATCATAATTCAGAGATTCTGACTTAGCTGCATGAGGTTTTGCTTAGGTTCATCTCCAAGTATATCCCACAGTGCAAGAAGCTTCGAACATGGATAATCGTTACAGTGAGCACACGTTTCAACTCCCCTTGAAATAGCACAGGATCTCACTTCACAC
>JAEORG010000287.1 GCA_016841005.1 Candidatus Thorarchaeota archaeon
ATCTCCCTGCGCCGGTTACAAGCACTGTTTTACCAACGAGCTCTTGCATAGTATATGCCCCTAGACAAAAAGATGTTCATGATTGTAATCTGGTCAAGGTTACGAGAAAGATAAAAGTATCCTTCTGACACGAGTGCAACTCACATAGTCAGTAACACCTCATAAGCTCTGAACAAAAACTGGAATTGCATTACATCACCCGATTCAATTTCCCAGAGTGAATCGTGAGGTGATTTATTCAACAGAGTCTTAAGAGGGAGTTATCTTAGAATGAAATAGCGATTCGGGCGACAATGAGGTTAGAATTTTGTAAAAGGGTGTGGGGTTGGTTTAACGGATGTATCACTCTCTCAAAACTGCTGTAATAATTCCAGCTTACAACGAGGAGCGTCTTATAGGGTTCACACTTGAAGGTGTTCCCTCATGTGTGGATGCTATCTATGTTACAGACGATGGAAGTCAAGACAAAACCTCTGAAACTGTACTGAAACTCGCTGAAAGTGACTCAAGAATTCAGCTACTCCAACATCGCACAAACAAAGGCGTTGGTGGTGCAATCATTACTGGATACCGCCAAGCTTACAATGATGGTCATGATGTTTTCGTTGTCGTAGGCGGAGATGCTCAAATGGACTGGAAAGATCTCGAGAATTTGATAAGTCCAATAAACAAAGGAGTAGCTGACTATACTAAAGGCAATCGTTTCATCTATGGTGCGTCAAACACCGCTCTGGGGAATGCTTGGCGCGAAATGCCTGCTATTAGAATACTTGGTAATGTGACATTATCTATTCTTACAAAATTTGCATCTGGATACTACAATCTATACGATTCACAAATGGGATATACTGCAATGCACAAACGTGTTTTTTCTTTGCTAGACTGGAACAAGGTGCGCCAAGGATATGGTTATCCTGCTGAATGGTTGATGAGATTTCACACTCATGGCGTACGCGTAGTGGATGTGCCTGTGCGTGCTATATACTTGGATGACGAACGTCAATCACAGATTAAAGTGAAGAAATTCCTGTTCTATATGCTTGGTGTTCTTGTTCGGGGTTGGATTTCAAGGATTATGAGAGAATATCTCAGAAGAGGAAATGGGACATACAAGAAATTACGATTAGATGAGTACACTTGAAGCAAATAATCTCAGGCTTATGCTTAATAACACTCCATCAAGAAATCTGTAGAAGGGATTTGGAGGAGCTGAAATGAACAGTGGAATACTCCTAAAATTGAAGAATCTTATTACTACACATAATCGATTATTCATAATGCTAGTGATTGGAATAATATCCCTCGTTGGCACAACTTTCAGATTTTATCATTTCATAAGAACCTCATTGATTCCTAATGATGCATTGGATTTTATTCATGCGGCTCAATGGATTTTGGGGAGAGAATCTATTGATCATTTCGCCACCGTACCCCGAGAACCAGGATGGACAATTGTTTTGTCAATATGCCTTATCCCATTCACGGTCGATTACGCATCACTCTTCGAGATTGCTCGATTGACTTCAATTCTATTCTCAGTCCTTCAAATTCCTTTGACCTATTTTGTCGCCAAAGAAATTGCCAATCAGTTCGATACTGCAAAGGGAAAACAGACCACAATCGGTCTTCTAAGTGCTACTTTTGTGTCTCTAAATCCAATTATGATTGAAGCTTCGGGAATGGGATTGAGAGAGCCTCTTCAAGGTACTCTATTCTTGATTTGGATTCTTGTTTATTACTCAAAAGGAATCGGAAGGGACTTTCTCATAATTGGAGGCTTTTGTTCCTTCTATTCAGTTCTAGTAAGACTCGATACAATACTATTGTTCACCTTTCTAAGCCTAGTTGTATTATATCAAGAATGGAATTCTGGTAAGCTTCAGGAAAATAGATTGGTCAATATCCTTCTGAGTTTGAGTCCTGCACTAATTGCCATTGCTAGTTATCTGCTTTGGGCTAGTATCAGTTTCTTTCTCTTTGGCAATCCGTCTGCTACCAGCGATATTTTTCTGGACGGGTATTTTCGTACAGAATTTCCCGGTGTCCCACTCCCTGAGGATCTAACTCTCTTCACTTATCTATTTCAGTATCATAGCCTCTCTGATCTTGTGATTGCATTTGTGAGGGGTTTCTCTAATTTAACAAAAATGTATCTCCAGTACCTAGATATTTTTCTTGGTTCCCTTCTACTACTCGCCTTTGGGTACTTTTCTTACAAAGGGAAATTCGTTTTACCAGCATTCTTCCTGTACTCGGTCAGTTTTTACTCTCTTTTTGCCCACTTCTGGGGATACACAGGATTTTGGAGATTGTTAACACCATACATAGGAATTTCATTGATTATGATTACAACTATTCTAGTAAAGGATCTACCTGATTTTGAGATTAAACTTGGTCAGCGATGCATAGTAGTGCCCTCTGCAATAATACTGGCAATGCTATCACTCATTATTCTCTCATTCTGGATATCCGGCTTCTTTCTGATTGGCTGAATCAGAGTAGGTAGTGAAGCATAAAAACAAAATGCAATTCTTCCGATATACGCGCATCTTGAGGTTATATTATGTTTGTATCAATCATAACTGGAACACGCCCTCAGATTATCAAGTCCGCTCCAGTCTTGAACGCACTCGAGCAAGAAGGTATTGATTGTGAGTTAATTCATACAGGACAACATTATGACCATGCGTTAGCAGGATCCTTCATTTCTGATTTTGAACTCAAACCACCTGTTAATCTTAATATTGGTGCTGAATCACCACCCACTCAAATTGCACGAATTATCGAAAGATTATCCAAACACCTCTTGAAGAAAAAACCAAGTTATATCATAGTTCCTGGTGATACCACTTCTGCTTTGGGTGCTGCAATAACTGGTTTTATGCTTGACATACCTGTGTG
>JAEORG010000288.1 GCA_016841005.1 Candidatus Thorarchaeota archaeon
TATGGAACTGATAGAAAAGTGCCAGTAGCGAATGCTGAGCGGCTGATTGAATATGTAAAGGAATTAAATATCGATAAGAAAGAAGATCCTACCTTCAATATGTACTCAGACTTGGGAACTGCAGGTTTTGTTGATATGGCTAGTATGATGTATGGTTCTTTACCAGCAGGATACTATACGGTCTCAGATTTTGATTCTTACAATCTTAGTGGAACATCAGTGAAGGAATCAATACTAGTTGGTAAAAGCGCCTGTTTTCGATGTCCCATAGGATGTGGAAGAAAAATCAACATCACGAAAGGAAAATATGCCACTGGTGAATTTGCAGGACCAGAACTAGAAGTCACTGGTACTATGGGAACACTAATCCTTAATGACAATCTCGAAGCGCTAGCATATCTAAACAAGATGCTAGATATGCATGGGATTGATACCATTTCTGGTGGAAATACGATAGCTCTTGCATTTTATCTGTATAATGAGGGGTTGATTGAGTCCAAAGATCTTGATGGAATTGAACCAAAATGGGGAGATGTAAACTCTGCATTAGAGATGATGGAGAAAATAGCTAAACGAGAAGGAGTTGGAGATATCATGGCTGAAGGTTCTCTGCGATTTGCGAGTGAGTTTGGTCATGAAAAACTAGCAGTTCAAGTGAATGGTCTTGAAACACCCATGCATGATCCTCGCGGATTCTCAGGGATGGCAACCACATATGCTACCAGTCCAAGGGGAGCATGCCATATGACCGCAGACATGTACAATATACAGATGGGGCAGGTCAATGAGAGCTTAGACATTGAAAGTATGGACAGGTTTGAAAATGAAGCGGAGCTTGTAGCACGAGTACAGAATCTCAGATGTTTGACGAACTCAGCACTATTATGCAACTTCTATCCAATACAAGGGGATGAATTGGCGGAGTTATTCAGACTTGTCGTTGGATGGGATGTGACAGTTAATGAGCTCAAGAAAACTGGAGAGAGAATATTCACTTTGATGAGGCTGTTGAATCTCAAATTAGGGTATAATCCTGAGAATGAAGGATTACCAGATTTGTTGCTACAACCCTTAGAGGGACCTACTGAGGAACACGTTCCTGATATTCAAGTGCATCTTGATACTTGGTATTCTTATCGAGGTTGGAATCGAAAGACTGGAGAACCACCAAAGGATATGATTGAGAAACTTGGAATCTAGATGACTGGGAATGTATTTGTATTACTTTGTATCAATGGATAATACCTCTAGGAGAGAGAATAATGCAATTTGACATAGGTATCGTTGAATATATACAAGAGATCCTTGGATGGGCGGCACCATTCTTTAGAATTATCACTGAACTTGGTTCAGAGTTATTTTTTATTGCCATCATCTTGACTGGATATTGGGCTTTCAAAAAACGTGAATCAATGATCACCACGTGTGTCCTAATTCTATCGCTAATAACAAATTACTGGTTGAAAGTGGCAATAGCGAATCCAAGACCGGATTCAAGCTACTGGTATCCTGGATATGAAGAGCCCAACTATAGCACACCTAGTGGGCACGCTCAGAATTCAGTTTCTTTGTTTGGTTGGATTACGATAAAATCAAAACGGTACTATGTCACCATCATCTCATTTGCCTTGATACTGTTGATTGGAATTTCGAGAGTTGTATTAGGAGTACACTATCTCGAAGATGTTATCATTGGATGGATTATTGGTTTCGCTATCCTACTTATTCTATATTTCATTGAGCCATATGTCACCTCATTTCTTGAGAAGAAGAGTGACATGGTCATCTACGGAACATTATTCGCCATCGGACTAGGAGCACTGATTATAACGACTTTACTGTTTCCGCCTGAAACAATTCCTGGTACTGACTCATTTGGCGCATATGGAGGATTGCTAATGGGACTAGCAATCAGTCTACCTCTCGAGAAACGCTATGTCAACTTCGAAATCAATCCTCAAGATAGAAAGCGTCTGATTCTAAGAGTAATAATTGGACTTGTCTTTGTGATTGGGTTGATGCTAGGACTTTCATATGTTCTGCCTTCAGAAATCCTATGGATGCGCACACTGCGTTATCTGATTCTGGCTATATGTGGAGTCTTGGTCTGGCCTGCAATATTCAAGAGAATCAATCTTTGATGTCGTAGGTTATGTTATCCTACGACTTTCATATATTACAGGTCACTAAAAGCCATCTCAGGTGTCTCTAAAGATAGAGGTAGATTCAATACAAGGAGAGCTCAACATAAAATTCGATGAAAAATGAGTAGGAGATTCAGTACACCGATCAATAATCAACTGTATCCTGAAGCACCATATCACTACGAAAAGGCAAAGCTCTTTCTTGCTTTATTTAATCCACCAGAAGGTGTGATTGAGAAGATAATCCCGGAACCCCTGAAACCTCCCTCAATGCCACTTGCGGCTGTTATGTTTGGCGAACAGCCTTGTAGAGAGACTGGCACATTCTTTGAAACTGCAATCCTTGTTCAGTGCATGTTTGACAATCCAGAAACTAAGGAGGAGGAAGTGGGAGTCTATTTTGCACATGCATATGCAGATACGGATGTGGCAATCGTTGCAGGAAGAGAAATCTGGGGATATCCCAGAAAGAGAGCCACAACCACTCTGAAATGGAAAGGTGACACTCTAACTACCAAAACTGTTCGTAATGGTCATACAATCATCAAGGCGAAATGTACTCTGGATGAGGAGGGAGAATGGATAGACTCCGGTCCTAACCTCAATACTAGGTTAGTTCCAAGTGTGGATGGACAAGGTCACAGCATAGCTGAGATTACTGCAGCTTACCTTGACTATGACATCATTAACGGGCGATCAGGTGATGTAGAAATCACACTTACAGGTGGTCCTGATGATGATTTCTCATTAGTTGAGATCGAAACGCCAATGATAGGTCTCTACTTCGATACAAACATCACTCTTCCATGGGGCAAGGTCATCGCAAAGATTTGAATTAGAGATAGTCTGTTGCTTCAACATTCATCAGGTTCCTGCCAGCAGCTCCAGCATTTGACCTATAGAGTGAGAAGCAAATAAGGATGAATATCAACAGACCAAAATATGACACCATAAAGCCAAGAAACATTCCAATAGTAAGCATTCCAAAGATTCCTAGGTATGCCAATATATTGGGCAGGAATTGAGCTCGTAATATTGCCCAACCTCTGATTGGCATCTGAACTGATGAACCTCTCTGACGTACAAATAGACGGTTTGCTTTGAAATCACCACCTGTTGACGCTGCGTGTGCAGCAATAGCACCAGAAGCAAGGGTTGTTGCAGCTGCTGCAATGACGATGAGAGGAACATATACCCAATCGGCCATAGGGCTGAAAATCATGAAGATGAATGAAACAATAGATGCCGCTACAATTGAAAATGGTACGGCGCTTATCGCTTTCCCTTTGATATAATCAACCATGTTGGCTCCTGCAAGCTGAAGATTCATCAGATTCTTTCCTTCATAGACCGTTTCATAACCTCCGAAGTATACACCATATGAGGTAGAGACGGGAATCATAAGTGCGATTAGGAGGAGAGGTGTAAGAAAACCAAATTCTCCACCCCCTAATTCACCAAGTCCAAACATGGGTATGATTAACCAAATGGCGAATCGTAAAGGACCCAGTAAGTATTGAGTAAACACTCTAGCTTCACGACGCACATTAGCGATATTGTACCAGATTGACACCGTCATTGTGGAATTGAGTTTCAGGAAGGGAATTGGATTGGGATCCCAAGAAGTATGTTCAATCCGTATCTTTTCTGTTGAAGACCTTTTAGAACCCGATGCAAGCCATCCACTATAATGTGCAAGCTCACTCACCCTCGCATTACCATAAAGAAGTAAGCCAGCAGCACCAGCCATCACCAGAAGTACAGTTACTGATTCAAGATCAAGAGGAGCGCCAACAACTAGATTCAGTGAAATAGCACTTACAACATATCCTGGTGTTATGTTAGATGAGAGACCTAACAAAGATGCGATTTGAAAGAAGAAGTCAAAGATGAATCCACCATTATCACTACCCACGTAAATGGAAAGATACCATAATGAACTGGCAATGATAGCGATGGATGTGAATAGAGCATAACCAACCTGCTGTAACATTCTACGGCCTGCAACCAATCTTGCACCTAAAAGACCAAGTAAGCCACCAAAAGAAACACCAATGCAGGTTAGTACAA
>JAEORG010000289.1 GCA_016841005.1 Candidatus Thorarchaeota archaeon
CAGACTTATAATTTCAGTCCTACGTTCTTCGAGTTCATATTCTCTAAGTTGAGGCGTCATTGTCTGAGTATATTCAAAGAATTCTCTATTCTGTTCCAATAGTTTTGGGACTAGCTCATCTGGAAACCATCCAACGTGAATTCCTAAATCATGAAATCTCATGACAGCTTTTCCTCGAATGTGAGGATTTCTATCTAGTGTACCGATCCAAACTTTCCTTATTCTACGAAGTTTAATCCACTCTGCACACGCTTTTTTAACATCACCATGACGTTTCTCTGTACATGGTTCCAGAGTAGTGATTAGGTCTGCGTCATTGAAATCGACTTTGTCAACACCCCTCTGTTCCATTGCAATGAACTCGGCATGGTCTCCACTCCCTGTTTGGTTTCTGAACGATTCTGTAATGACTTCACCATCTTTCACGACTACTGTACCCACTTTTGGTGCAATTTTATCAGGCCTCTCAGGTTTGCATCTATCTGCGAGACGGATTGCACGTTTGAAATGCTCAATTGTCACATTATTTGGATTGTCATTTTCATACCATGACATAGCATTAACCTCTTGCATCTTACTGCTGAGATTCATCTCTTGGATTCAGTATCGAAGGAATGACTTCGTCATGCATCCATTGAAGTCCCACCTCGCTTAGTCTGTGCCCTTTTTCGCATTTATAGAAATATTCACTAGTTGACTCTACTTTCCCACCTAAATTTTCACTTATGGTCGCCTTGGCAACTCCTGTTTCATTTTTTACCTCAACT
The DNA here is from genome assembly GCA_016841005.1 of Candidatus Thorarchaeota archaeon. The sequence continues at coordinate 768 of JAEORG010000289.1, forward strand.
TGTTGCTTGCATGCCGGGTGAGTACGTAGAAGTGATAATGCTATTCGATACGCTGGATTACTAGTGGATTCATCCAATATCCATGTAGAGCCTTCCTTGGTCCAAAAATGAGTAGTCTGGGATTTCATGGAGTCGAGTTTTCGTTCTTCTTCTATCTCGATGTCTAATTCTTTCGCTCTGTGAATAAAATGCTTAGTCAAGCGATAGGCGTTATCGAATTTATTTTTCTCAAAGCCAGAAACACGAATCGTTGTTACACTATCGCTCTTTTCAATTTCAATTAAGAATCTGTCATTTTCTTTTTCTGTCATAATCAATCCTTCTCATTTTTTAATTGAAGATACTTGGGGGCTATTATTGCTGATATTTCATTTAACCCAATTAGCGAGAGTTTCCAGCAATCCCCTTCCTGTGCGAACCAATTGCCTACTCCTCCTTGTCGTCCAGCTAGGATATTTGATACATACCCTTGAGACAATCCTGTTTCAGCTTGAATATCACCTACTCTCTTTACATTTGGTATGTTTCTGAATAGTGACAAAGCGATGCGATGAGTACTTTCGGAAACTTGCTCTGAAAGAGTTACAGAGCCTTCTGCATCAATCCACAACACATTCAATGAATGTTTCAGATTTTGGATCTCAATGTTCCTGCATAGTCTTCCCAGTAGTTCGAATGCTTCTCCAAGTTGGTTCTCATTGTCTAGAGATACCTCTACTTTTGTTCCGTTAATCTGCCGTGAAATTCGTATTCTGAGATTTCCCGTTTGTTCATTAGTCATCTTCGGTCCCCACCTCCGCGTCATTATTACTTTCTATTGATTCTAAAACTTCATTTGCCCACATGTAACCTCGTTCATTCAGAATAACCCCCTCTTCATTCTCATCGATGTTTGGTTGGACCCCAAGTTCTGGCTTGGTCAGGTAGTTCTTTAAAGAACCCATATTGACCGAAGACAGTATTACTAATGTTTCCCTTGAAATCCTCATTGGAAAAGTCAGCAGGAGGGCGCATGCGATCCTGTTTCGAATAGGTCCTATCACCTCCGGAATTTGTAGATTCCATCGATTCTGCACAAAATCGTAGGTAGCTTCTCGACAGGTAAGTTCAGCAACTCTCATTTGCTTATTAGCAACTCGTGCTTGTGCAAGAACTTCTTGCCATGAATTTCCTCTAACAATCGCTTTGTAGTTTCCATATTTTACATGGATTTCTAAATGTGGCATATTATCTTCTGTCATTGTTCTCCCCTGCTATTATGTTACAGTCCCATCACGCGCAATCTAGCAACTGATTAAGTCATTAGTAAATCTTTTCTTCAATCATTGGTGAGGTTGCCATAGTGGTGTGAGGTGAATAATATGTCTGACAAAGAAGCAAAGCGATTCAAGATAAAAGTGAGAAATGAAGACAAACAGGAGTTCAGCGTGAGTTTTACTGAAGCTGAAGAATCATTAGAGATGATTGAAGAACTGAATAGGATAAAGGGTGTTTATGAAAAACACAAGACCATTCTAAGAATCAGAGGAATCTGCAAAACTGAAGACAACGCTCTATACTATCCTGATGAAAGTACAAAACTTCCAAAGGCGAGATGGGTGACAGTTTCTGCTGCAGCTTCTTATCCAAGAGGGGTTCCTGTTAATGAGATTGTATCAAGAGCAGGTTTGACTCCTGACGAGGTTTCTGCATATTGTACAAGCAAGAACAATCCAACTTCTAATTACTTGTCTAAAAAAGATGGTGCAGGTTTCATAACTCCTGATGGTATTGATTGGCTATTTGGTTTACTTAAGAAAGATAAGCAAATTGAAGAGGTTGAAGAGAAAGATGAAGAGAAATCTCTCAGTAAGGATTGATGACTATAAACTTGAAAAACAAGATGATTTCTACCGACTCAAATATAAATGGTTAGATTCTGCAATGGAGATAGTAAACGAAGTTTTGCGTAAGTTTGGCACGACAACAACATTGGTAGTTAATGGCAGGGAGGGCACTAGCGGTTGACTGAGATCCAGATTCCTGTGATTTGTCAATCTGAACATTGTAATCGATTGAATTGGATTCCCTTTCGCAAACAAGGTTACTATGCCTTTCCGTTCAAAAAATCAGATTACGGTAAGCAACAGATGCGTATTGGCAGATCAAAAGGTGGGATTGACAAAGAAAATCTCACGATTGCATGCCCTCTTTGTGGTGAAGAAACAATGGTCTTTATCATGAAGAAGGCATCTGCTTTGAAGTTCAAGATGTTGTCTCCGAAACTCCCTTTTCTCAAACCTGGTGATATGCGTCTACCTGGGGAGGAAACCACCCCACAACCAACACCCGGATCCCCGATTCCCTCAACACCAGACTTCATTGAAATTGAACCTTCACTTAGATTGGAGAAAGTGTACAGTCTTCTGATTGACGAAATTAATACTTGCTATGAATACGAAGCGTATTCTTCTGCATTAGTCATGCTACGGAAGTTAATCGAAAACCAACTTGTCGATATTCTTCGAATAAAGTATGAACCTACTGGTGAACATGATTTCTATTTTGATGAATCAAAAAAGCAATTCCTTCCGCTCAGCGCCCTAGTAACTAACCTTGAATCCATTGCATCAGAATACGAACGATATGGACTTACAAGAACTCATCTTGGTATTATCAAGGGACTTCGCAAGGATGGGAACCGTTCTGCTCACAGTATTATAGATTTAATTGACAAAAGGAAAATGGACTCTCTAAAGAATAACGCAAATCAGGCTGTTATCATCTTACTGAGAATTATTGGCATTACAAAAGGCCTCCTTAATGAAGATGGAAAGATAATTCAGAAACGGCGCAAATGATTCCAAATGGGAGCAATCATAGAAAGAACTATACAGTCAGTTTTCCGCATAAGTATGTTGGGGATTCGAATTGAGTGAGAAGAGAAACGAGCCGGAATTTGAAATTCAGTTCCACAGTGATGGAACCTACTCTATTGTAATAAGAATAGACACTGATGTTGATGTTCTGAATGCAGCACTCAGGGCTGAAGAAATGAAAACGCTCATTGGTTTTTCAGATTGCATCCAAAAAATAAGAAAGATTTGTACTTCCAAGAATAGAATTTTGATTTTTCCTAAATTCAAAGGTGTTTCTGATGAGATTCGCCTAACAGCATGTGCGGCAGCGGCGTTTCCAGACGGCTTCCCACAGGATGCCATTAAAGCTGAATTAGGAATAGCTAATCCTTCAAGAGATGCTTATCTTAACTGGCCTACAAAGGAGAGTTCCAAATACTTGACCTATAATCCTTCAACGAAAAAGGTGCAAGTTAATCCTGCTGGGATTGAATGGATTTGCAATCAATTGAAACAGCGCAAGGTTGTTGGCTTTGAGGAGGCGGTATGAATGTATTTTATTGCCTCATCATATTGTTTTTTCTTATAACATTCCCAGAAGAAAAAGTGCCATCTGGATTACATTACCAGAATCAGCAATAAAACCCAAGCCTTCTAATATTTTCTTACGCTTACTTGTTCCAATATCCAAATTTGAGATCAAGTCCTGGATTTTCTTAAGTTGCTGTTGTTTGTCTTCATTGTCTTCAAAATCGATTTTCAATATGAGTTGGAGTACCTTGAGTATCTGTTGCTGATTTTGAGATATCATCTCAAGTGCATTACCAGTTCTAGTATTGATAGATTCCAGCAAATTTCGAAATTCTTCTGTTACTTCTGATTTCTCTACAAGCATATGTTTCAAGATTTGAACAAGTTCGTTAAGTTCTTCAGTTCTTTTGGATTTCTGAAAATCTGATAGTGAATGACTTTGTTTTGGCATTTTCCAAATGCTAAGTGTTTGATTATTGAACATTACAGCGATATGGCTAGAATCAGGGCTAAATTCCATTTGTAGTGGATTAATTGATGATGTGTGAAATTCTGGATTTGGTTTTCCACGTAAATCCGACATATGAGTGAAAGATGGTAACTTCCAGATACGTATTTGCCCGTCAGAAAACCATACACTATAACCTTCGGGCTTTCTTTCACTACTGCTATTGAATAGCTGCGCTGCAAGATACTCCCCATTTGAGCTCGATCTAATTTTATCTAGTGCCTCTCCAGATTGCTTGATGATTACTTCTGGTTCTGCTTCCTCTCCCGTGATCAAATCCAAAAGCACTATTCCTTTCGAATACCTATCAAGGATGAAATCCTCAAATTCGCAATCCCTTGTTCTCTCAGATATAATAGCATAGGGTTTATCGGCATACATTTCAAATGAGCCAATTACTTCGAGATTAAACTGCGTTTTCCAAGAAAGCGTATCAATAACATCAATATCATTATCTGCATACTCAACAATCAAGTACTCCCCTGATGGAGAGAATCTAACGTCCTCTATCCAGTACTTCAGACTGATACGATGTATTAGTTTGAGATCAATACAATTCCTTATCTCAACACAGTGGTCCAGTGCGATAGCAAAATCAGTTCCCAGAGGATTCGCTGCTACTGCCAAATTCCAACACTCTACTGATATTTCGCCCTTAGGAGCGAATAGGGCCATAGCTACTTGTTCATCTGGAACTCCAATGAAGTTGTATAGACGTATGGAAAATTCATGTACAATCCTTTCTGCGTCCTCTATTATTTCGACTCTAATCTCCTCTTTCGTCCTGTTGGCGACAACGTATCGATTATGACTCCCATCCATGCAGTACGGTTTTATTTTACCAAGATAGGCTAGTTTCTTGGTGTATATGTTGGCGAGAAAGCCAGCTCCGTGAATACCAAGCAAAATCCACGACTCATTTAGCCAACTAAGATGGCAAAGATGTTCGACATCTGGTGGTGGAATTGAAATATCAGATATTAATACAGGTTTGGAATTATCCAATGACTTAACCACTCCTAGCAACATTTGAGTCTGACATGAAATCAATTATTTATCTACCGATTAATTCTTCCATAGTTTTGTTTCATCACATCATAGATTTTGGCAGGTATGAGAAGATTCAGTGATGCTCAATTCTTGAGAGCAAAATGGGCTGTGGCAATGTTTTTATTTTCCATAGAATAAGTGTAATCTGCCCCTACTTGCCGGGAGGGAGTTTACTATTCATACGCCAGTGAGTGTATGAAAGAATGAATCAGTGTATAAGCGAGATATTACGAGCTTTTGAACCAGAAACCCCGCGCACGAAATATTTGGAGAGATATTGGAAACGCCCCAGAATGAGGCATATCCAAACGAGGAATGTGTATCGTATCTATTTTCAGCATCAGAAACCATGGTCAGAAGCTTCAGAGAGAGTACTTGAGCGGCTAATATTAGAGAGATGTGGAATAATCAGTCACGTAACATCATATTCGATTTCGAAAAGTCCCCCTCTAAAAGACTTTGTAACTTATGTCCAAATAACTTACTCCTAGGTGCAGCAAAGCCAGTTTAGGTACAGCTAGATCTGCTATAAGGCCAGTATAAGGTGCTATTCGATTCAATCATCACTCTTTTGGCGGAAGTTTGAGAATTTTCGGTTGGTTTTCCGCTTTTGCATAGCAGCTCTTACTCAGAAAGTGGTTCTATCCGGTGATGGATGAGATTGTGCCAACAGTAGTTTCCACTACGTTGCTAATGAAATCCTGATAGATGTTCATAAGAATGCCAAAACTCAGGGCTGCTTCTTCCAAGATACTTCCTTTAATGAGAAATGAAATCTTCACATCAATCCTAGCTTCATCTACTCCAACTGAATTCAATGCACTCTTTAGTGTAGACGGTACGAAAGAAACTATGAGATACGGCTCAATATTGTTAACACCTGATTCATCACCCGTTATTTCTACACCGAGTCCGATACCAGAACAGAGGTCTTTTGTTACGTCAAGGCTCCATTCTCCGCTTTCATTTAATACCATATAATCAAAAGATATGACGACGGCCTCGAAATAACTTTGAATTGCTTGAGTAAGTTCGCCTGAACTTGACACGGAAGCTGATGCAGTTTTATCATTCCATTCCACACTTGTTGAGCCCCCATCGGTATCAATACCATCTCCGGTCCATCTATAGGCGGCTCTATAGTTGAGGTTACTAGATGTAGACTGAAGAGTTAGAGTGAGATCTAATTGAACAGGTGGCGCCTCTACCTGACGGAATATCATAATACCCCCAGTGGGTATTAGTAGAACTACAACAAGTAAAACCCCCATCAACGCAAATGGTGAACGTGAACCCCCCATCTTTCCTTTCATCTGGATCAAAATAGTCGTGAATGAATTTAATGTCTCTTCTCGATGTACTATTCGGCGCTTCTTTTTACCCTCAATTCCCTTTGTTTCAAAGATATTCTCAACTCCTTGACATGTAAAACGCACGAAATCTTCACATATCCTCTTACTCACTATTGATGCATCGACGCAAACTCTGTTTCAGGTTCATCTCTTATTCCCAGAATCGATTCTTTAGCAGAGTCAACAACAGCCTTGTCAATTGTCACAATTCCGGTTTCATAATTATAGCTCTCAGAGTGTGATGTGAAATTCATAGATGAAACAATTGCAATCTCGTCATCCACAACAAGAAGCTTTGAGTGCACTCCTCCCGCACTGTTCTCATCCCCTGAATAATACAGGCTCACATTTGCATCTACAAGTGTCTTGTGAAAACTCCATTTATTGGGATCTCCTCTTGGACGCCTTGCA
>JAEORG010000290.1 GCA_016841005.1 Candidatus Thorarchaeota archaeon
GGGAACAATTGGTCAAGTATGAACAGGAGATTCATGTCACCCTCCACTTTCATCTTGCCACTCATGTAGGCTTGAGTACCATCAAGTCTACCTTCTACAACTGCAATCCAGTCTTCACTGTCAATCTCAACTAGTAATTCAGGACTCCTGTCTACACCTCGAATAAGTGTAGCAGTTGAGTCCTTGATCTCTATGAAGAACTCGCCACTTTGGAAGCCAGTCAGTGAAAACTGTAGCACCGCTTCTATATCTTCAGCAGCGTCAGGACTGAATCTTTCGACCATTCCTGAGAAGACCTCTTCCATAGACATCGAACTCATGTCAACCTTAGATTGTAGGGAAGAATCTACCTTGAGCCCAGATTGTACGTAGAGCTTTGGTACGATCGATGGTGCTGCAAGTGCAACTCCAAGCAATGAGAAAGCAAGTACGTATCTTATGAAACGATCATCAATTAGTATTGAAATTACAGTGTCAGTTCCAAAGACGAGGAAGAAAACCATTGTGATCAACTGGTTTATCCGATAGAACTGTGGAGTAGCCCAGACAGATTCAGATACACTTTGTTTGGCATATTCAAGTGTAAACGGGCGTTTAACTAGGATAGAGATTCCCGACATCAGCGCAAGGATAAACCATAGCATAGCATTGTAGTAGGTAGAGATTATCAAAGTCCACCATGGGAATAGAAGTAACAGTGATGACCCAAGAAAGAAGACTAGAAACACCAAATCTGTTACTTTGACAACACTGTATCTCTTACATAGAGTTGTTGACACAACTGAGAGGGAAAGGGCAGAGAGGATAGCCATTTCATATTGACCATAGATTGACAATACAATTAATGGAGCAAGAACAAGATAGCCAAAGACATTCAATAGAATGGTCACGCGTGGAGTGCCCTTTTTCCATGGTTCACTCATGCAGCTCATCCTCCCTGATTGTGGCGAATACAGCTTGCATACGGAATAGATCGTTCATGTTTCCACTGACTCTCATCTTACCACTGAAGTATGCTTCCGCACCATCAAGACGACCTTCACCAATTGCTCGCCAGTCGTCGACATTAGCGGTGATTGTAAGGGTAGGTTCATCTGCAACTCCTTGATAATGAGTACAAGTCTGATCTTTGATTACCAAGTAATGGCTTCCACCACCTGGTCCCTCAATGAAATACTGTAACACAGCCTTCCATCCTCTTGCCTTCAACGGGCTAAAGGCCAACTTGGCCATACCATCAAAACGTTGGTTCAATGACATCATTATAGAACCCACCCCTTGCTCAGCCAATACTCATAGTCAGCACGCATCATGTCTTTCTGCGACTTTATTAGATGCCTCATCTGAGGATTCGGGACATACTCGGGCAAACCAATCTTTCCGTTGACTGCATCGATCAAACTCTCAGCCAATTCTATTGCCTTTGCTTTTTCTCCAGATTTCAGTTGCCTTGGACGTGCAGCATATGCAACCAGTTTGCCAACGGTACTCACGCCCCAAGCACGCAATACACTATTCATGTAATCTGCAACTGAGTGAGCGCTGCCTACTCCAGCATAGACTGTGACTGATGCGCCTATCTTTCCTTGCAAGCATGGTCTATGACCAAAACTCAGTGTTCTGTCAATGAAGGTCTTCATCTGTGCTGTGACCTGCATGAAATATACTGGACTTCCAAGTACAATTACATCGGCATTGAGCAGTCTATTCTTAAGTTCCTGCATATCATCTTTCTGGGAGCAAGTCCCTTGGATAAGACACTGACCACATCCCGAACAGAATTCTATATGCTGATCGGGAATATGGATGATTTCGGATTCCCAGCCTTCTTCTTCGACCCTGTCCACAATCCAGTTTAGTATCTGGACTGTATTGGATATAGTTCGATGAGGACTGCCGGAAAGTGCAAGTAGTCGTTTCATTTATTACACCTATACCTAAATAGGCTCAATATTAGAATAAGTAACTGTGCTGAAAGCAATTGGAGCATAGTCAAATCAATACGAGAAACTTCGGATTAATCCGAGTAAATGCTGGTGCTTGATGTGGAAATTACTGACCTTCTCTTTGAGATCTCTAATGAGGAGAGGTTGAGAATCCTTCATCTATTGGAGGACGAACCAAAGAAACTCTCAGATTTGGCCAAGATTCTGGATATAACGACATCCGAGACCTCACGTCATCTAAGTAGACTAGTAGACAAAGGAGCTATTGAAAAGAATACTAATGGAGAATACTGTCTTAATGGATTTGGAAGTCTTCTCATTCAGATGACATCATACTTTGAATTCCTCGTCGATAAAAGAGAGTATATCCAGACTCATGATCTGTCTGTTTTACCCTCTTGTTATATCACACAACTCGGTGACTTGAAGGACTCAATGATTGTGAATGGAGTCTATCAGGTGATGGATTTGCAGATGGCCGCTGTGACGGAGTCCAAAGAAAGAATATGGATTGTGTCACCTGAACCTTATCGACAGATTGGCTCAGTTCTTGACGAGAAGATTGCGAGTGGTATAGATGTCAGAATCATCTTGGAGGATAAAGGAACAGAAACACACACGCACACACACAAACACATAGCTGGCCTGCATGGCAAATACTTTAGAACGCTGCCAACCGTACCAATACTTGTCGGTGTGTTTGATGACAGGGGAGGAGTGTGTTTTCCAGATAGAAATGAAAAGGTTGACCTCTCAGTAATGATATCTGGTATAAGTGAGGAGTTCCAAAGTTGGATTAGCGATGTCTTTCAATACTACTGGAACATGACAGTATGAGATCGTCATGGCACGGGAAATATTCGGACCAGACTACTTGCCGTACAGACAAGAGAAGCAGATGTAATTCTGATTGATTTTGGGGAGCCTCGAGCTCCCTCATTCTTCTTTTTCCCAGTACATTGATTAGCCAGTTTGTTTCTGCAAGATTTTGGGTTAGTAAAGTGGGCGAGAAAGGAAAATGGGATCTATCAGTTCTTGTGAAGGACTCTTCATTTGAAGTACTGACCAAGAATTTGGATGAATCTGTGGCTAGTATACAGCTCATTTTGGATGCGATGAGTAAAAATCTGGAAACCATATCGGCCAATCAGCTAGTGATTTCTCTCAATGGATTTGAAGAGGCTATTGAACCCATATTGACAATTGCAGGCTATTCATATTGCAAGTATGTTGAAGACACCACAGCGGATGGAAGTCAGAAACTCTCTTCATTGTATAGCAGATGCTTCAATGAAGGCAATGGTCTGAGACGAACTCTCCTACAAATACTAGGCAATATCCTTCTTGAAAAACCCTCAATTGCAGAAGCCAAGGAATTGGAGGGATATAAACATCTCCTTACAAAAGCTAGTAGGAACCTTCCGTACATTCTATCACCAATTGAAGAAGAGATAATCATTGAGAAAGACACCAATGGCATCTCCGCTATGTCTGAGTTATATGAGAGCTGGGTTGGTTCAAAGATGCTTGATGTGGAGATAGATGGTCAAAAGAAGTCTATTTCCATTAACCAGGGATTCTCGCTACTTATGGCAGAAGATAGAGAAACCAGAAAGGCAGTTTCAGATGCCTATTTTGGATCATTTGCCAAGGATAAACTTCTGCATGGCACAGCATTACGTGCAGTCTGCTCGGATCATGTAAACATGACGAAACGTAGAAAGTGGCCATCCTATATGTCTCAGAGTCTTATCGATCAGGATGTAGATCAATCCACAATTGATTCTCTCCTGATGACTATAGAAGCTGAATCGTCGAGTTTCCAGAAGTACATCAGATTGAAAGCTGATTACTTCGAGCAGAAGAAACTACTCTGTTACGACCTAAGAGCTCCTTGGTTCTCTAAACCAATATGGGATAGGAATTGGGTCGAGTTGAAGGCATCAGTTATCAAAGCGTATCAGAACTTCGATGATGAGATCGGTAACTTCGTGAATGCGCTCTTTAGTAACCGTCAGGTCGACTCTGAGGATAGACCCGGTAGAGCAAGCACTGCCTTCTGTTTTCCATTCTTCGAGAGAAAGACCTCATTCGTGTTTCTCACGTACAATGGAACATTGAACGATGCGTACATTGTCGCACATGAGCTGGGTCATGCTGTCCACAGCTACTTTACAGATTCAAATCAAACTATGCTGAACTCGGACTATTCATCATGTCTCGCAGAAACTGGTTCAATCTTTGGTGAATTGCTCTTTACTGAGCAGTTATTGAAAGAATGTGATAATGATGAATTGAAAGTCGAAATTCTCGCAAAGGTCTTAGACAGGTTCTATCAATGGGTCTTTCACATTGGGATATATGCATTGTTTGAAAGGAATGTGTACGAGTTCATCGCTTCTGGGGGATATATTGATGCAGACAAAGCTTGTGAGATTTGGAGGACTAATAGAGAGAAGATATTCGGAGATACAGTAGAGTGGACAGAGAGTCTAGATTTCGAATGGGCAAGAATGGGACAGATGTTTTATCCTAACTATCGTTTCTACAACTACAGCTATAGTTTTGCCCAGATGGTTGTATTCGCTCTTTATGATGACTTCAAGAGTGGAAAATCTGATTTCAATAAACGTTTCAAAACACTGCTAAGTAGAGGTAGTAGTATGAGTCCCAGAGAGCAGATTATGGAACTAGGTTTTGATATTTCAAAACCGGATTTCTGGAAACGTGGACCAAAACAGGCAGAAAAGATTCTTGAGGATTTGAAGAAGCTAATCTAAGATTGAAGTAGCCATATCAAGAGAGATAATCGGAAAAGATTACCTCCCATATCGCCAAGAGAAGCAACTGTTATTTACAATCACAAGGGAGCCTCGTGCTCCCTCTTTCTTCTTTTTCAACAACCCCCTATCTTTTCTTGAACTTGTACCACAAAAGTATGAACAGAACAACTACTCCTGTAATTACTACGCTGGCAACAAGATAGAGTCCAGTGAGATTCGTACCAGCAGGCAGCTCAATCGTGATCTGAAGAGGTATACAGCCATCCTTGGAAAAAGTAATGGTGAAGTTTGTAGATTCAGTCAAATCAGGCATAGTTAGAAGACCTATACCTGAAGATGGACATCCTATCTTCTGGTAATAATCTGTACCTAGAATTGTAATAGAAATTCCAGTCATCGATGAAATATCCCCTCCTAGTTGAATGGATATTTCACGATTCTGCTCATCCAGAGTAATGTTAGGTGTTTCAATAGCCGAGGGAATACCTATCCATAGGGGAACTTCTGGATCACCCATCAGGTTGAACTGTGCCATGGTCCTTCCCTGATCTTCCTCCCCATCATACTGAATCTTATCACTAGAGTAGTCGTCTTTTGCTAGAGCCAATGCCATTCCGGGTCGGATGTTTCCCTGCACAAGAATCTGCTCCCATACACGCTCTGAGAGACCTTGAGTTACCCAACCAAGATGCTCTTCACCACCATAATTGAAAATGGATGGATCATAATATGCGCTATTCGAACTACCAATACAACCTATCCCACAAGTTCGTGTGATATACTCTGTAAGACACGTCCCTTCCGTGAATGTTCCTGTAGAGCATGCTGCTAGAAAGTAAAAACCAAGCTTGCCATTCACATCGAACATAGTTGAAGTTGTGAGAAAGGGTATTCCATCTTGCTCATCAGTTCCAAAGTCGAAAAGTGAATCACCATCAACATCATTTGTGAATATAGATCGAATCATTCCAGTGGGACTCCCGTGAGCATCAGCCATGACAATACTTGCTCCATCGTTGATAGAGCTGACTAGTGAGGTTTCATTGATTTGCAGGTCATAGGGAAATTCTGTCCTTCTGATACCTTCATTTTCAGCTAATAATGTACTTGTCCAATCATCAGGTAGAAGATGTTCCTTCATCCAGTTGTGATTACGGTTCGTGTCGTAGGCTGGAGAATCCCCCTCATCAAAGATATCATTGCCGTTGACATCATAGTCGAAATTTGCGAATGTCCCTGCATAGACCGCATGTTCCATCCAGCTACCTACAATGGGATTCTGCTCATATTGAATCAATTTAGATACTAGGGAGGTCATTTGAGGTCTAGTATCAGCTGGTAATCTACCTACAAAGACCTCTGGAGTCCAGTCGTCAGGATCATTGAGAGTCGCATATAGGTCTCCTGGTACCCAGTTATCATCCAGGTTCGAATAATATGAGTCGCAACTTACGATAGCATCGTCTACTCTCAGTGTACGTGTGGGCACAATACCGGGTCCGCCTGCTAGAAGAACCCATAGTGTATTGCGATAGTAATGGTACTCAATTATGCAATTCCGAATCTTTTCTGCGGAATCCTCCCCCTCATAAGTATCTTCAATGTCTTCGATCGTTTCAATGGATACTCTCAAACCACGCTGCATCTTCCATGTAATTAATGATTGAAGCAAATATTCATACTCCGCTCCGGATATTATGAGATAGTCAATATCATTCTCATTTGATTGTGAAAGAAGGAATGTGTTTTCCTCCAATCTACTTGTCTCACCTGATACATTGACATTGAATAAGATTAGAAATAGAACTATAGAGGAAAGGATGAAAAATCGCTTCTGACTCCACGAAGATTGTGTAAAAAACACCGGAATCACCGAAAAGAGATTGCTAACTTATTATTAAGGGAGTACTTTCAACGCAACGCAATTCTGAAGTTCACAATGTCATGGCTCGGGAAATCTTCTGACCTAATTACTTGCCGTATAAACAAGACATGCAGATGTATTTCCTGCTTTCATGGGAACCTCGCGCTCCCTATTCTTCATTTTAGACGAAGGTGTGTAGCAACAGCGAGTTTTCACCAATCCGAAGAGTCCGGTTCAGAAGTTTCGTCGACATCTAAGTACTTGAGGGACTTTCTCTTACGAAACCAAGACCATAGTCGATACCATATTGGCAAAATTATATCATCCAGGTTATTTCTTCTCCTGCGAAACCATAAGACAAGTCGGTACCTTGTTATTTGAATGATAGCAAAAACTATCACAGAAGACATGAAAAGTAATCCTACGAACAGAGGAAGTCCAAAATAATACACTATAGTGATGTTGTTTTCTACGGTGTTGGAACCTGATAGATCGACGTATATGTTATGTTCGATGTTATTCAGGCAAGTGTTGTGTGTCACTGTGTTGTAATCTGAGATATGGAGTTCGATGCCATTCCATGTATTGTTGCTGCAGGTATTACTCACCACGGAATTATTATCTGAGTATTTGAGGTAGATGCCATTGCCATTGCTATAGCAGATGTTGTTCGCCACAGTGCTATTATCTGAGTATTCGAGGTAGATGCCATTGCCGTTACTATAGCAGGTGTTGTTCGCTACATTGTTGGAATATGAATCACTGAGGTAGATGCCAGATTCTGTGTTATTTGAGCAAATATTGTTGCATACAGTGTTGAACATAGGTGTAGCGGGTCCATCAAATGTACTCGCGAGGCGGATGCCAGATACGGTGTTGTCGGTACAGATATTGTTCGCCACGGTAATGGAATCTGATCCCTCAAGAGAGATGCCAACGTCGTTGATGAAGCAAGTGTTGCTCGTGATAGTAGCGGAATTTGATACACGGACGCAGATGCCATTCTCGTTGCTGAAGCAAGTGTTGTTCGCCACAGTGTTAGAATCTGAATAACTGAGTCCGATGCCGTCCCAGGTGTTGTTGTTGCAGGTATTCCTAGTCACGGTATTCTTATATGACCTAATAATGTTGATTCCAATCACGTTGTTGTTGCAGGTGTTATTCGTTATAGTGATACCTTTTGAGTGTCCTTGGTAAATGCCCCAGTCGTTGCTACTGCAGGTGTTGTTGATTAGCTCACCATTGGTGACATTCCATATGTAGATTCCAGCCAGCCCCCTATGTGTAATAGCACCAGTGAAATTGCAGTTACTTATAGTGAAGCTGACTCGTGTATTCCTGATACTTATACAGTGAGCCAAAATTTCAATGCTTCCAATGCCAATGTCGAACCCATCAAGTATGTACGGGTTCTCGGGAGACCCATCACCAGGCCATCTCTCTTGTAGAGCTGTATCCAAGAAGTTGGCATCGCCATCAATCGCTATGGGACTATGTGGGGTTCCTGAACGAAGCCTTCCCCGTTTCTCATGTTCTGAAACTACTATTGTTGACTGAGCAGCTATCCCCTCAAGGTCTGCTACGGGCATCAAGGCTAACAAGAACATAAACAATGTCAGTAACATGAGGCCGCTACTGACTCTAGCAAGCATTCTTCTCTCTCCGATCCTATATGTGTTGATGTACAAGAAGTCGTTGCGTTCATTGTAATCAGCCCAAGGACTCTTTGAGATACGTCATTGTGATGACAACACTACAAATTAGGTTATTCTCATGACTTTGACATAAGTTTACCGAAAATCATCGTGTCGAGAGATCTTCGAGCCTGGGTTTCGACCTTACAGAAAAGAGGAATAACTCAATTCTTGCAA
>JAEORG010000291.1 GCA_016841005.1 Candidatus Thorarchaeota archaeon
CAGACAGTCATCTAAATGGACATAAGACAGAGAGATTGGCAAGTAACTCACATTTCAGATTTGATGGAATTGAGGGCGAGTCCATTCTCTTATCGTTCAAAGACAAAAACATAGCAATTTCCACTGGTTCAGCCTGTACATCAAAGACATTAGAACCATCGCATACACTCATAGCAACAGGTTTGCTCCACGAGGAGGCACATGGTTCACTCCAGATAACGACAGGACGTTTCAACACAAATGATGATATTCAGGCGGTAATTGATGAAGTACCAGCAATAGTTGAACGGCTTCGAGGATTATCACCACTCTATTCGCCCAAGGGGGTATGAAATTGAAATCGACGAAATATTCAGAAAAAGTGCTAGACCACTTTAGGAATCCGCGTAACGTAGGAACGCTTGACACTGATGATCCAGATGTTGCATATGGTAAAGTAGGAAATCCTACATGTGGAGACATCATGGAGATGTTCATCAGAATAGAAGATGACAAAATCACAGATGCAAAATTCCGGACCTTCGGATGTGGCTCTGCGATAGCTACTACGAGCATGACAACAGAGATGGTAGTCGGAATGAGTCTTGATGATGCGATGAAGCTAACAAGACAAGATGTTGCAGAAGAGTTAGATGGACTCCCTCCAATCAAAATGCATTGTTCCAACCTTGCTGCGGATGCACTACATGAAGCGATTAAGAATTACAGAAAGGGTCGTGGAGAACATGTTGAGGATGAGGCAGAATCCTCAGGAGATCAACCATCCTGCGTGATTGGGCAAGAAGAGTTTCTAGATAAAGGGGTATATCTGTCCGTGATGAACACAGAAGATTTTCGAGACAAACGAACGCTTGTGTTACATACAGGTGATGAATCGGTTGATGCCGCTCTAGAATTAACTGATGTAACAGATCGAGTCATTCTCCTCACACCTGAAAAGGAGATCGTTACAACTGACGAGCTAGCCGCAGAATTAGAAACGTCTTCAGTAAAGATACTCTCTGAATCAAGGCTTCTTGAGATCAAAGGGGAGGATGATGAGGTTGAGCAAGTAAGAATCCTCAATCTCGATGAAGACGAAGAATATAATCTCTTTGTAGATGCAGTACTGATTATTGAATAGTACTAACGGTGTCGCGTAGGTCCCTTAAGGGGACCTCTGTTCACCTGATTGAAATTCCTTTTACATATAGATTTGAGTCTACACCCAGAATCTTTGCTGCCAATCGCCAGGTGTAAGTTGTCGAAGCTCTTGGGTTTCTAGTGATTACTGATAGGAGCGTGTACTGTTACCCGACGGATATTAATAAGCCAAAAACTGAATAACTTGATTCTAAATGGTGGAATCATGGTGTATATCAGACGCGCAGAAGATTCGGATTTTGATTTACTTGTTGAACTTTATATCAATGAAGTTGAACCAAACAGTTACGATGCCAAAAAATTTGCCAACGATTTACTGAATAAAATGAAGACCATCTTAGCGTTTATCGATCAGAAAATATGTGGCACAATATCGTGGGATGTAAGAGGAGGGCTCAATGATGGGGTTGGAGAAATTACTGCCTTGGGGGTCAATAAAGCTCATCGAAGACAGGGTATTGCACGATTATTGATTGATGAAGTCATTAAGGATGCTAATCATGTGTTTGGTACGAATAATGGAAAATTACGAGTTCTTTACCTTTTCATGGAGGGTAGTAATGAACCAGCGAGGTTTTTTTACAATAGTCTTGGATTCAATGAGGTCGCTTCAATCCCATCCTTTTACCCAAATGACAGTGCATCGATATTCATTCGTTACTTCTTATAATTGGAAAGCCTGATATTATCCTGAAGACAAACTCAACCTATGACCTCTGAGCAATCAAACGGAATAGGTACCCTTGCTGAGAGGTCATTGCATCAATCCCTTAAAGAGCAATACTCTCAACCGGGAGATCAAATAGAAACCAATATTGATGGATACGTTATTGATATTGTTAGAGATGATTTACTAATTGAGATTCAAACACGTAATTTCGGAGCGATAAAGAATAAACTATTTGACCTTATTCGATCTCATCATATTCGTGTTGTGTACCCAATTCCTCTTGTTAGATGGGTTGTTCGAGAAACGATTGAGGGTGAGGAGATCAGTCGGAGAAAATCTCCGAAACAAAGAGATATCCTCAATATCTTTGAGGAGCTTGTCAGTATTCCGACATTAATCAATCATTCAAACTTTGAAATTGAAGTCCTAGAAATATTTGATGAACAAATCTTACAAAACGATGGTAAGGGGAGTTGGAAGCGTAGAGGGTGGAGTGTTGTTGACCGAAGACTCATTGAAATTGTGAATAAGCATCTGTTTAGAGAGGCAAATGATTTTGTAAAATTATTACCTCCAGACCTTGAAACGCCTTTCACAAATTCTGATTTATCTTCTGCTCTTGGAGGAAAGCTTAGAGTTGCTCAGAAAATCACTTATTGTTTACGTAAGATGGGCGTTCTCAAAGTTAAAGGGAAACGTGGGAATGCTAATCTCCATATATTTGACCAAAACCTTCTCCAGTGAGTCTTATATGCATCTATCGTTGATGAATTCGCGTGACCCCCAAGGCAACAAAAAAAATCAAGCGAAAGAAACGCTATATACCACATGAAGCGGCAGCTCGTTTCAAACCAACTGAGGACTGGTCAAAGGAACAAGCTCTTGAGTTGTTCAAACAAGCTACCTTCCCATTTTCAGTAGATGTGGTTCATTATGAGGATTGCATAAATGGGATGCGAAGCATGCCCAGTGAATCAGTTGACGTTATCGTTGCAGATCCTCCATTCGGTATATCTTTCAGTGGTAAAGAGGCGGTTTACAATAGAGACGAGAGTTTCGTCGTAGACGGCTATCATGAAATCGATGGTGAGTATGAATCTTTTACCTTGAAGTGGATATCTGAAATTCCAAGAGTTCTCAAAAAAACAGGATCTGCGTGGATCTTTAGTGGATGGACCAACTTAAGACCAGTGCTATCCGCGATAGAAGACACTGAATTGACATTAGTCAATCACATCATCTGGAAGTATCAATTCGGGGTATTTACAAAGAAGAAATTCGTGTCAAGCCATTATCATCTATTATTCTTGGTAAAGGATCCGAAGAGGTATTATTTCAACAAGATAGAACATTATCCACTAGATGTCTGGGAAATCAATAGAACTTATAAAAAAGGAGAAAGGAAGAACGGAACAAAGCTTCCAAATGAACTAGTTATGCGTTGTATAGATTTCTCTTCAAAACCAGGAAGTTTGATACTTGACCCTTTTATGGGAAACGCAACGACTGCTATTGCTTGTAAGGGATCTTATCGGCATTACATTGGCTTTGAGATAAATCAAGCCTTGAGAGAAATTATAGATCACAATCTTTCGCTTGTTAATCTTGGAGAATTATTCACACCATACAACGAACGAAAGGATGAACTAGTGGAAAAGGCAAAGGCGAAGTTCAAATCTACATCATAGAATCCAGCATAAATCCTTTAATCGATTTACTTTGAGAAGCAATTTTATTAGTCACCCATAAGAGCTTCAGCTTGTGAGTCAATCTAATCGAAGGAGAAAGAGTATTACAATATTTTGTCTTGTCTTAGCTAATTCCATATTTACTGGACTTCTCATCTATATTGACTCGTATTCTGTTTCTATCTGGGATTACGAAACATCTGTTGGACCAGCAAGTATCGTTCTGACAAGTACTCAAGAGATACCTGATGCTTCAACGATTAAGACCATCGAAGGGGTTTCCAAAGCTGCTAATTTCAAACGCGCCTGGGCGAATATCTTTGCACAACCTCCAGAGTATAATAATACCAACTTACAAGCCTCTGATTCAATCAAGAAGTCTGCATTAACACTTCCAGCACCTGAACCTTCATTGAACTTGTCTGTAAGGGTTGCAACCTTTGAACAAGACATGCTAGATCAATTTCCAACCATATTCAATTTGACGGACGGAAGATGGCCAGAAGCCCCCAACGAGGTTGCATTCTCCGCTTGGCTAATGGATTACTATCTCATAGATGTAGGAGCAGTTGTGAAATATAGGAATACAGAAGAATGGATTTATCATTATCTGGTTGTCGTTGGTGCATATAGTCGACCTGAAATTGATAATAGAAACCAATGGTATTACTACATTGGAGATATGGTAGCATTACCAGAAATGTTAGGTCAGCTCGATGTGTTTTATTATTCTTATATCGACGTTAATCGAGTACCTGTAACACCATTTACTGCATCATCATCCCTCAGCCAAGTTGCCCAAGTTGAAGAGCGAATCAGAAACCTAGATCCTAGCTATTCGACAAATCATATGACAAGTTTTGGTCTTGATAATGTTCTTGCAAAAGGCATTCAGAGATACATAGATTGGCTGGCGATAGCAAGGGTCGATTATATTGTTAAGGCACAAATGTCACTCTTCATTGCTGTAATTCTTACAACACTTACAATTAGATTCAATATTTCTGGTCAAGAAGAGAAGAAGAAACTGCTATTTGCTAGAGGCGCTTCTCATCGTCAAGTAGAGTTTGCCATATATCGAGAGATTATCTCATTATCACTCATATCATTCATAGTCGCAGTTGGCACGGGAGTGTTAGTCAGTAGAATAGGCTTGTCTGCAATTGATTTCTTTGGATTCCAATTGTATGAGATATTCACTCAACCGACCTTAATCACAATTGACTCATTTGTTTACATGGCTATTTTCATCCTTCTTCTTCCAACTTTCATCACGTTTCTAATGCAGACCAGTATAATTGAGAAAAGAATAGAAGAATCGGAGAACCGAAAAATTGGGATGCTCATTACAGGAATAAGAAGAATTAGATGGGATGCAGTAATTGTTATTCTTTCATTGACTATGATTATTGGTACATGGGAAACTGGGACTGATATGAACTCTCTACCTCTGTTATCAATTACAGTTTATTCACTACCTCTATTCCTAGCAATCGGTGTTGCAAGTCTACTATCAAAAGGAATGAGATACAGTTCAGAGGGATTCGCTAGAGGTTTTAGAAAAGTCAGCAAAATCGTTGCCACAATAGGTGGTAGAAGAATTGGAAAAAATGCTAAATCCGTTGGACCAACAATCTTTCTGATTGCTCTAGCGTTAAGTCTAACATGGAATAGTGCAACTGTAGCATCTACATTACCTTATACAGCGTTAAATCATGCTAGGTTCGCAATAGGTGGGGATATATCTGTTCGTCTTGATCCGAGAGAGAGAGGGCATTGGACTGAATTGATGACAAATGTTTCTCACAGCACAGAGGTGGCTGCAGTTTCTTTTGTTGGAATACATGGATTATCACTTTCATCTGAAATACAAGATACTACACAATTTGTTGCAATAGACCCTGAAGAATACAGGCAGGTGGCATATGATGAATTTGGGCAAAAGCTTGAGGTCTCTTCATTGGGAACCACACTGAATCAATTGGCTGAGAGCCCATCTGGAGTAATCATAACATCAGACATAGCAGAATCTTATGAATTAGTGGAGGGGGACTCTCTAAGAGCTTTCAAGGGAAATGGTAGCTCTATTGTAACCATTGTGTTCAGTATAATAGGAATCGTAGATGCTCTGCCAGACACAATGGTAACTGATACTGGATATCATCCTCCTCAAACACAAGGGCCTATAATCCATGTTGGTGAAGACAAAGTCTGGATGAACAGAGATTATGCAGATGAGATAATTGGAGAGAATGAAGAAGATAGCATGTTCTTATGTACAAGGTTGAAAGATGGAAGTGACGGAGGGAGTGTTCTGACAACAATCCTTGACAGTTATGGCGATGTAATTCTCGGATATTCATCAGCTAATCAATACTCAGATGAATATATCAGAACAAAACAGTATAAATCTGACAGATCGTTAGATACTCTGAAGTCTATACTTGTTCTATCAGTAATTCCTTGTGCTTTAGTGCTCTACATATCTAGCAATCTAGATGAAAGGAAAGATGAAGAAATATTGTTGAGAGTATTAGGATCTGATATGCACACCATCAATTCTGGTCGTCAGATTGAGATTCTCTCGTTGATTGGTCATACAGGATTATTGCTGATTTTATGTGCCCCTATTTTATTACAAAATACGCTATTCATTTTGATAAACACTAGCTCTATAGCACTAACATCATACCCCCAACCTCTACTCCCTGTCATACCTTGGATTACTATTGTGATGCTCTTGCTTTTACTTGTAATATTCTCAAGCTTACTAATGATAGGTTCAGCGAGAATTGATCACACAGGGAACCTAGTAGAAGAT
Source organism: Candidatus Thorarchaeota archaeon (assembly GCA_016841005.1). Next base: position 6,323 of record JAEORG010000291.1, read on the forward strand.
AAGAATGGCATATGGGAAGAAACGAGCAGTATGAGGGAGGAGATGTGAGTGTATCTTAAAGGGAGAATAATTTCGGATGCACCGCAAGTACTCACAACATTGTTAGTGTTCTCTCTATCTTCAGGAGTCCTAGGAGGAATCCTGTTTTACATGGATAGCGCGGGGCCCTCTGTGTTGGCAGAGATGACAAATGATATTCCTGTACATATGGAAATCGAATTTACTGAGTCATACTATAATCAGAGCGCTGTGAACCCTCAAGATATTATGAACATCGTGGAAGAACAGGAAGGAATAGCGAATGTGGAACACATCAAATGGATAGATGGAGAATTTCAAGCCTGGGTGTGGAGAAATCCACTGAAGTTCTATGCATATCTTGGAGTGTCACCTACATTTTTCGACACGTTTCCAGACATTGTGTCCCTTGGTGAATCAAATTTGGAACTTGAAGAGGGAGGATGCTATTTAGAGAAAACATACTTCGAAGCTGCTGGTTTACATATTGGAGACCAATATACTATCACATGTATATCGGTTGTACTTGGTTGGGAAGGGTTTCAGTATATTTCAAGTAATTTTACAGTATTAGGAGTATTCGATTCACAGGGATTCTTAGGGACTCATAATTTCATAGGAACTCAACTTCCTATACTTAGAGCATTTATCACAGCAAATGATGTTGAGGAGAGATTCGGGGGTTTGGCTCATGCTCCCAAAAATGGTATCAAAGAGGTAATCTGGGCAAAATTTGATAGCAGCTACCTTGCTCAGACAATTCCCACAGAGGCAGAGAATAATCTTCAGAATATAAGAAAGAGAATAGAACAGAGAACAGTACCTGACGCGATTGTTGGAAACTATGCTATTCTTAGTGTTGTGAATTCATACGCTTCTTGGTATTCGAGTATGATGACAATAACAATTGCATTTTCAATTCCCAGCATTATCATGGGAATAGTGTTGGTATATTATACATCACAATTGCTTTCGGATAGACAACGCAGGGACATTGGAATGCTACGAGTAAGAGGGGCATCGACACGTCAAGCACTGGAATGGATACTGAGCATTGCTTTTGTAACTGGAACGATAGGGGGAATAGGAGCCGTTCTAACGGGAATTCTTGCGGCAATTCTTTCTGGTAGTGTTAGAGAACTGCTGGAAATCGAATTGGCAAGCTCTTCAGGCTTTCTTGTATTGCTGCAACCAGTAACGATTCTGGCAGTTTTTGGATTTTCCTTTGGACTCGGATTGATTGTAGCAATTCCATCTGCAATCAAACATATACTTATGCCTGCTAGTGAAGCTCACAAAGAGATTGAACGAGAAAACAATAATCATGAGGAGGAGATGAGCTCTCCAGTAATAGATGTCGTCGTAATGATAATCTCAGGAGTACTCGTCAGTCAAATCTACCTAATCGTAGGTGGAGGTTATATTTCCTTCAGTAATTGGATAATTTCCGGACTTCTTATAGTCAGCTTTGGTACGTTCATCATATTCACAACCAGATTCCTTGCACGCATTTCAATCCCATTCAAGGTTTGGTTAACAAACAGAAGCTACAAACCTACTCGAACAGTAGGTCTCAGAGTGATTGGGCGATCAACACAACTACGAAGAAAAAGTGAAGCTTTAGGAATCATGTTCATTGCGATGGTATTCACAGCAGGAACTTTTGCTGCAATTTCTTCTACAACGGGAACAAGCCATATAGAAGACCTCATCGAATTTCAGGTAGGTGGTGACATCGTCTTAGACGTGAATCCCGCATATGAGAACATGACACAAGATTTTACCAATTTAATCGAAGCCGTGGACGGTGTTCAAGAAGCGAGCGCGATGTTATCCTGGTTTGCTCTAGTCAATTATCGAACTTTAGGTCCAGTTGTAGACCTCGATTATAATCGCACTGTTTCTGTTTTTGGTATACAACCTGAAGCCTGGTTTAGAACAGCCTTTTTCGAGTCTGACTTTACCGTGGAGCACTTACCTGAGGAAGCATTGTCAATTATGGCAAGTAATAATCAGAATATCATTACTTCATTCAAACCAACAATTGGCTATGATATCGCAGCTGATCGAAGCTACTCCTCAATTTATGGAAACACTCTCAAGGTACTAATCTACGGACAGACAGTCAGTGAATTCAATGAAATGTCAATTGTTGATATAATGTCAGATAATGAAGAGATTGACAGTCAAACATACCTGCCTGGAAAACCAAATGAAGACGATTTCATTCTTATAGACCTGAACTACATGCAACAATTAATGAACACAGACAGAGTTGATAGATTCTATATCAAATTAGAAACTGGAGCTAATTATACTCGAGTTTTACAGGAGATTGCAAATATATCTCCTTCGACATTAGTGAACATTGAATCACCCTATAGTCATATAGACCAAGTGCTTGATACACGAATAAGTCGTTCAATAAATGGAATCTATACTCTGAATATTTTGTTCTCACTCTTCTATCTCACTATAGGAATGTGCATAGTGGCTATAGAGAGGAACAGAGGATATCGTAAGCAATTCTCTGTGCTCCGTGCTCTGGGAAGCCATGACAATGTTGTTCTGAGTGCATTCCTCATTGACACTATGCTTGGCATCTTCATTGCAGCCCTCATTGGATTATTCACTGGACTACTTCTTAGTCTATTTGTGATTCAAACACCGATTGCGTATATTGGAACAAGCACATCTCTGAGTTGGAGCAGGCTACCGATTTCAATGGTAATTCCTGTTGATATCCTCTCGATAGTATTGGCGCTAAGTTTCATTATTCCAATAATCGCAGCATTTATTGTAACTAAAAGAAGCTTACAGAGTAATCTTGCAGAAAATCTACAATCATCACTATAGTGAGATTAACCGAACTTCTCCCGAATCAATTTAATGGTTGCTTCAACAGGATAATGAAATCTTCCGTCCTTTTCATTGAAATAATCATCAAACATGGCGGTTGGTGCGTTTGCTATATCATGAACAGTCTGCAGGAAGTAGGTATCGATGTACCTCCGCATATGAGTAAGACCACGTAGAAGACCTGTAATCTCAGAGCCATACAATCTAATACGTGCTATGTATCGATTTCGGTTTTCCATCATTATCTCACTCGGAAATGGAAGACGATAGAATGAAGAGAGTACACAATCATTGTTCTCACTTATTCCCATGAAGACATAGAAGTAAAGTGGCTGTTCGACTCCTTCCAGTATCCACCGATATCCTTTGATTATTCTCTCCTGTTCCATCCGAGTGATTCTGCGTTTCACTTGCCCACTGGAGAGATCAATACAATCACCAAGTTCTGCAAGCGTTCTATTTGAATCAATCTTCAACTCACGAATGAGTTGGATGTCTTTCAGATCAAAAGATAGTGGTTTTTGTACTTCCTCGAGGTTGAACTCAACAGCGTCGCCTGAAGCTATACATCCCTCCGATTCTCGAATCCACTGGGACCAATCCCAGTTCCAGCCTTTATTGAATTCAAATAATCGAAAATCACCTCTACGTGATTCGTAATCAGTATTTACGAAATAATGATAGTCGTTGATTAGCCCAACTTCCTTGAGCGCA
>JAEORG010000292.1 GCA_016841005.1 Candidatus Thorarchaeota archaeon
AATTTTCAGAGTTTCTTCAGTATCTTGTATACTCTGCCGAATGTCGTTGAAAGTTATATTCAATGTGACTGACAAATCTCTTCCTCCAACTTCTAATACAAGATTCTCATCATTGTCATCCTTAACTAACCACCCATTCTTCCAGCTTGGGAAAGGCGAGAATAAGACCAACTTCAAATACGATTACTGGAACTACAGCTAAACCATACATTATGGAGAGAATTGTATCTACAAATACGCAGATAGATGCGTATACGACCAAAATGCTGGCCTTTGTTAACGACCAAGTTCTTGGAGGATTCTGTCTAAGCTCGTCAAGTAATCCTATCTGCCTTTCTACTATCATCTTGACTCTGGCAGCAACTGAATCAAGCTTCACAATATTCAGAATTTCATCAAACACCTTCACAGTCTTGCTACGATTCCAACCACGTTTACTAAAGAGAATTCTACAATCAGTATACCATTCTGTATAATCCTCATGGAGCTTCTTGGCTGCATCAGTGAGCGCATTCACGCCAGCCCCTACCAACTCATTCGCAGTGCTTTTCCAACTCTCATCATTTACATGAGCTGTGACCATCCTGCCGAGATAACCCAGAACAGAAGCAAAAAACATGCTGTCTTTTACTACTTGAATTCTTTGAAGAAGATCATGGCCCCGGGAAATAAGTTGATTAATTTCATTATTTTCTAGACTGCTGAACAAACCTACCACTAAAACATCTTCGAAAATAAATGCATAAAAAGACGCGCTTTTTCGTACAACATACAGGGAATTCTCTCTGCGCTAATAAGTGAAAAGGAGTTTCTGTCAGCAATATGAATGGAAAGCCATCCATTTAGGATTGTTGAAATCCCTGCCACTGAAGGAATTTCAAACGAGCAATCTGATCTCTTTCTCGCTTTAGAATAGGGCCATAAATTCCAGCAAGAATATCAGTACCCATCGCGACTGTTTTTCGGTCAATGGGCACATCCCGTTTGTAGGATCCGTGGAACAAATTGCATCTTATTGTGTAGATACATTCAACAATCCCATCGAAGTCATCTATTGATTTTGGCTTAACGAGTGTTTCTTTTCGGTTGTCAATGACCCCGTTCTCACAAAGCCATTCGACGTTACTCTTCAATTCGGAATTTTGTTTGATGAACTCTTGATAATTTGCTTTGTCTGTCTTCTTGAACTCCTCAATCATTTTACGGTCAGTTTTGCTTTTAGTAGCGGTGTATTTTTCCAACCAAGCATTGAATGACATCCACAGATAGATGAATTTGTCAAACTCAGCCATTTCATATCGTTCATACCATTGAAATATAAAATCAGGGGGCTGCCATGGGAAAAACTGCATCATTGTGATCCTTCATTAATTCTAATACAGAACATTGATTTTTTGTGTTCTTAAGTCTAAGTAGAGTTTCGAGTCCCGGCAGGTGCACCATTCCTTCATCCCTTTTCCGCTCCGTTATTAACAAAGAATTAGTATATTTCATTTAGAATCCCTGTAGTGGAAACAGAGATATGGTAGTTGTTTGATGTTTCAGTGCAATATACAAGGGACTATGACTTAGTGAAACGCTATCACAGCAGATGCAATACACATGTGGTGTGATTTTTTATGGGCAGTGTAATGAAATCTGAGAAGTAGGTGATTCATTGAGTATTAGGACTGAAACTATTGTCTTCGATGACCGGCTGGCTGATAAATTACCTTTTCAACTTGGCAGAATTAAGCCATTACGTGATTGGATTTTATCTCAGGACCATCAGATTCGTACCGACCTCGCTGCTAACGTTTTTTCGGAGATGTCCAACCAGTCGTGTAGGAGATTAAGACTTCTTTCCAATGATGGATATATACGAATCCATGATTTTGCACTGAATATTCACAGGTTTGAGGGTTTAATAGGGCATGTTCGAACAAGATTCAGGGGGAAGGTGTATAGAGATCATCTCGACCATATGCTAAGAACATCTATGATTGCATCTTATTTAGCAGGAAGAATAGGTATACATCGCAAAGAATGGCTTTCGTCAAGACAGAGATTGCGACTTGTTATAGCAGCTCTCTTTCACGATATTGGGTATCATGTTCAAGAAGCTGGAAAAATCATAAGTGATATAGCAACAGCTATTGGTGAAGGGTATTCATTAGTATCATTTGGAGAAGCACGAGGTAAGGTTAGAGCTCCAGCCAGATTAATTGTTCAGCTTTCTAATTCTTCTGGTGTTGAAACAGAAATCATTGAAGAAAACCTAGAAAAGGAAGAACCAAACCATGCTGTCATCAGTGCCCTTGAATTCCTAAAGTGCTGCAGACAAATCGGGGAAGAATCACTCCGTATTGCATCAGCTATATTGTTACATGCCCCAGAAATCAATTTGGATATATCCTACTCTAGTCAGCCATTAGCCACTTTATTGGCACTTGCAGATGAAATTCAAGATTGGGGTAGACCAATAGTGCACCCCGATGGAACTCAATCCATTACACTTAACGACCTGCAAATTTGGCGAGGAAAACATTCAGAATCAAATCAGTTAATCGCTTTTCAGTTTCAATATGTTGGAAACGAATTCCCCCTAATCAGTGTTGTACAGTCAAAGAATATGAACCTAAGACGCCTTAGGATTCCATTCAATATTGAATTACGTTTTCCATTAAAGCCTAGCCAAACAGGTTCAATCGAATCTTTCGCAAGACCTTCTGAAAACTTGGTTAAATTAGAAAAAAGAGCTAAAAACTATCCATGGAAGGTGTATCCAAATTCTACTGCAACTGCATCATTGTCTGATGAGCAAATGATGGAAAGAACAGGAATTAAAGCAAAGTCCATACTCATTGCAGCAAGGACAGCATTGTCTGGCAACTTGAAAAAGTCATCCGATGACTCTGCGTTCCATCAATGGACATTGTGGCAACAAGGAAAATCATTCGATTTCATAGTTACCAAGAAGATGCCAGTTCTACTTGATTTGGTAAGTCATTCTGGAAAAATCAAACTCCGAATTACGTTTGCAGATTTAACAGGACTAGAGTCTTTCTTTGGGAACCTTATACACCTAAATAATCCGCAAGAAAGTGTTCGAATTCCAGCAGTTCTTAAACCATTACCAATAACACTCTCACTTCATCATGGCAGCCAAGCAGAAGTATTTTGGTTCAAACCAGTTTCAGCTGCTCCAGTTCCTATAAGTACTAGAAGGATGATGCGTGAATTTGGTCGCTAATATCGAATCCCGGCGAGCGCACCACTTCTTTTTTTAACCACTAAGCGACAGATATGCAAGTGGCAGTGCTTATGTGCACATAATCTGGAATGTAATACTGACGGATTTGAAAGAAGAGTGTGCATTTAGTGGGGAAAAACAACCTAAAGATAATAGTTGTAGTTCTTATCGGATCAACAACTCTATGGCTCAGAATCTTATTTACTGATTCATTCAATCTCCTCCTTGAGTATTTCATATTTGTCCTAATAGGTATAGGACTGGGGGTGATCGGAATTATACTAGGAGTCTATGAGCTTGGATGGTTTCCAAAGGAGTTCAAGATGGAACCGAACATTGGATTATTAGAAGTGATCAAATCTAAAACAAAGACGACTAAGCAGAAAACTCTCCTTGCAGCTACAGTATTTTGGATTATCCTGGTAGTTGCATTGATACCTATCTATTATGATTGGAGTCAGAAAACTCTGAATGATGAAATAGGAATCTGGAGTTTGCCTGCTTTCGATGACGAAAATACAACCTTGCAAGTTCAGATCATGGACAGAGAAGTAACTCCAGGGTATTACACTGAGTCAGATTCAGAGATTCTTACCTCAGACAATGCACTTAGAATCAGAATCGATTATAAATCTGGATCTCTACTGAATATCTGTTATGTGGAAATACTTGTCAATAACGGAACATCTGCTGAATCGCTGAACGGGTGGTCTCTGAATATCTCAGGAGGTAATCCAGAAGGGACCACCGCAGGCACTCAGTATATCACCATTCCTCCACAAAAAAGCAATAGCCTAGTAGTTTTTAAAGTAAGATTATGGTCAACGAGTTGGAATGAAACTTCTCGTACTTTGACTGCTCTAAATGACATGGAATTTAGTTACGTTGTATATTACAGCAATTCTGAAATTAGTATCGACGTGGGAGAGAGGATTGTCACTAGAAACTTCTTGCTGTTGGACGTATTTCTTTTATTTCTATTTATTATCTTCACATCTTTTGTACCTACATTATTGACAGAAGAAGATGAAATCAAACAGGGAGCAACACCAAAAGGCGTTGCGGATTGGGCAAAGTACATTGGAAGTCGAATTGACAATCTAGATCAATCACGTCACAATCTTACTATACAGACACAATTCTTGGTAACGATTCTGAGCGTTATTGCGACTTTTTCTGCAGATAATCAATTTGTAACACAGATTATACCAATTGTGGTCATACTATCATTTCCACTTGTTATTTCAATACTTATCCTCATGGCAGGACCAAGAGTGGTTAATGTAGAAAGAATAGCGTCTACTGATTCAAAGACTTCTTTGAATGCATTAAGAGAAGACCTCAAAATCAAATCTAATTTTCTTCAGAATGTAAAGAAGTTTGTTGGAGGAAGTAGTATGTACGCAATTGCTGTTGTCCTTTTCTCTAGCGTGCCACAAAATCCAGTATATGAGATATTCATGGTTTACACAACATACTTTCTGTGCATTTCATTGTGTTTGCTCAATCTATATATTATTGGTCTAATCACATACCGGCATTTTGCATACCCTAGACAATAGGCGGAGAGTAGTAAATAATCAAAAAGCCATTCATGGGCATTCTCAAATAATGACACTTCCCTTTAAAGGTTCGAATCCCGGCGAGCGCACCACTTCTCTCTCATCATTACAAAAAAACTCAAAATCAGGTTCGTCAGTGTTAAACTGGAGAAATATCTAGTGACAAGACCCAAGAGGGTTAAAGAATTATCAGCTGACGGGCATCCGAGGGATTTTGAATATTACTGCTTATCATGCCAAGAGTATGACACTCATGATTGGAGCGATGTTTGCAGACCAATGGATATTATTCCAAAGCAACCACTAAAAGGCAAGCTTACTCTTTATGGACGAGCTGGCACACCTCCATTTGTAATCAAATGCAATCATTGTGGATCACTAGTGAGAGGAGCACTGGAATATTGTCTTATTTGTAGAGAGGATTACATCTTTGCCAATCTTGTGGAGTCGTTAGACGGTGGTTTCGACATTAAGCCTCAAGACTGTCCTACATGCGGGAGTAATTGGAAATTCAGACACTTCGACCCCACATCGACTTCACTATCATTGAGTGAGTTGAAGAAAAAACTGAGGAAAAAACCTTTGGAAATGAGAGGGTCTTGGTTTCTTCTGATGAGCATGCTTGAGAATCCTGATCTTGAGAAGGAGGTGTATAGAATTCCTCGAGAACACCTCAAAGAGCACCTTCAGCGTCTTAGAGAGGAAAGTAGCAGTGGACAAGCTGAATTCTTCAAAGAAAAGGCACATGCAAAGGATATAGTAACTAAATTTCTCGAGGAAGAGGCACTTGCACGTAAAAAGAAAGAGGAATTAGAGCTTGCAAAAAGACTGACGGATGAACTTCGCCCATTGAAAGATCCACAAAGGGTACTAGATTACATGAAATATTTTGCCATATTCAAACATCACCATGAACTCATACAAAAAGCAATAATCTCCAAAGCGAAGATACTCGTTAAAGAGGCTGCAAAGGAAGATGCTCCTTCCATCGGAAGTGATAATTCAC
>JAEORG010000293.1 GCA_016841005.1 Candidatus Thorarchaeota archaeon
CCCCCCTTTCTGCTTTTGGACTTCTTTTCTCTCCTGCCCTTTCTTCGCTCACGACTTGCCTCTTTTGCACTAGTCTTCTTCTTTGAAGTAGGTATGTATTCACTTAGTGGTGCCTGAACCCCATCGTCTGCTGTTTCAGTTTCAACGGATTTTTCCTTTTCTTCGTCTTCCAAAGACACAGGCTCTCCTTCAAGAGTAAGTTGTTCTGTTGGGACATCGGAAACCGAAGTTTTACTTGTATCCGTTTCAATCTCAATCAAGTAATTTTCATACTCCCTTAGAAGTAGTTTTCCTTGATCGCTAGAGGCTTTAATAGTTGGAGTTGTGATTCCTAGGGTTCTGAGTATTTTTCGCCCATACACAGTCCTTGAGAGCGGTTTCAGAATGAGATTCCCTGATTCCTTCTCTGGTTTTGCTTTCTTGTATTGCGAAAGCAATGCCTCATCAAGTTGGGGTATTAGATAACCAAATCCATCTCGCTTCAGGGAAATCGGGTCTATGAAGTCAACTTTGTGATTTGATATTAGATCTGATAACTGCATTGAACAAAATGCACGAGCGTCTCTAAGACCTTCTTTCCAGCTCTTTCCTTTCAATAGGATATCTAAAATCTCTGAGGTCGGACTGTCTAAGGCCAAGGATAATGAGTGGATATTAAGAGAACCAAATACACCGTCTCTTAACAGGGCAACCGCATTAGCCAATTCTTCAGGTTTTTTCTCCTTCGTCCAATTCTGTTCGATAAGCTTGTAGATGCGATGCCAAGGATGTACCTTTTTATCTTTCCAAAATCCTTTGAGGAGATTTCTAAATCCATCAATATCTCCACGTGCACAGAGGTCGCATGCTCTGTCAACATATGCAAGCTTACTTCCTTTTGCTTGACGTTTTTTCTTTGACAGGGTTTTCTACCTCCGAATGCCTAAACAATCGAGGTATTCCTATGATATTAGCTTTTTTTGTGGTTGTATTGCCTTATGAATCAAATCACAATTCAATGAAACTGATACAAAATTCGATTTTAAGATACATTTCAGAGGGCAAAACTCATGCTCTTCCTAGAATGAATCAAATTCCAAATGATTCATATCAAACCGTTTGTAAATATTGTCGCATTCGCAAGTTTTAGGAGAGGAAGATTACATGAGAGAGAAAACTGCGTGGATTATCACAATCATATTCTTTCTGCAGCTTCTAGTGATTGGTGGAATATCTCGTAATACAATAGATGCTACTTCAGCGATGGATCTGAAACCTACCAGAGTTGCTTTAGTATCTTATGAAGAGAGAGGTCCACTTACGATAAATAACGACTCACACTTTCTTGACCTGGTAAGTACCTATTCGTGGTCTGGCTCAGGTATAGAAGGTACCCCCTATGTTATTGAAGGGTATAATATCACTTCAGATGTAAACTGTCTAGTTGTTGGCAATGTTTCTTTGTTTTTCGAGGTGCGAGATTGTTACTTTGATTCTGTTACAGCTACTCCCTACATGAGCTATGGGATCATTTTCCAAAATGTGACACATGGTACTATTGTTGATTCCTTTATCACAAACAAGAATCATGGAATCTGGCTCAATAGTAGTCCCTATAATACAGTGCAGAATTGTACTATCTGGGAGTGTTCAGGAAATGGAATTGATGTTACCATCAGCAACTACACAGTAGTTAATGAAACTACCATAGCAGACTGCACCTCAAGCATGATGGTAATGGAGAGTAACTTCACCCATGTGATGAGAAGTGATATTCATGGCGGAATGGGAGGTGTTTCATTCTGGAATTCCCGAAATTGTACGATTAAGGAAAACGCCATTTACGAAAGTACATTTGGAATATCCCAGAGTGGAATCTATCTCTACAATACTGATAATTCATCCATTGTTGCCAATGAGATTTTCGGAAATGCCATGAATGGTATCTACAATACACTATGTCAAGATAATTACATATTTGATAATCATATCTATAATAACAGCAATCACGGCATAGATATAATGAACTCTGTAAATATCACCATCCTACAGAATAACATTCATGAGAATGGTTGGTGGGCAGTATTCCCCAATATGCTCTGTGGCATCTATCTTGGTTCATCTGAAGATATCTTCATTGAGGAGAATCAGATTTGGAATAATACACCATCAGGGATAGCACTCTCTTATGCCACATTTTCAAACATTGTTGGAAATGAGATCTTCAATAATACAGATTTTGGAATAGAAGGAGATACAGCAGAAGATATCAATGTAATCGGTAATGACATCTATGGGAACGGATGGACATCAGGAACTTGGAATGCAGCAGGTATCAATAATGTTGGCGGTCAGTACTGGTGGATTAAGGACAACCAGATTTGGAATAACACCAATCATGGAATCCTCATAGATAGTTGCTCCGAATTAAATACAATCATCGAAAATTCTGTATGGGATGCCACTGAATCAGGAATATGTATTATGGAAACATACAATGCCAATGTGACAGGAAACACAGCGTATGGCTGTTACTATGGTATTGACTTAGTGACAGTTGGAACCAATGTCACTAGTAACATATTCTACGACAATGAAGTAGGAATCTACGCTGAGTGGACACAGGATACCTACATCTATGATAATGACATTGGTTGGAACGACCAGAATGCTGTTCAGAACTATGAATATGGGGATACCTACTGGCATGATAATGTCAGTCTTGGCAATTGGTGGCATGATTACATAGGAACTGGAAATTATAGCATATCAAATGAATCCACGTATCTGCTATATGACATCTATCCACAAAAGAACATGTGGCTTAGTCCCGCACTTTCGATAGAGTATGAGATCAGCACCACCGGTAACACATTGGAATTTGATGCATTTGCATTGCATCCACATTCATATCAAGCATATGATAATGGAACTCTGTTTGCGAGTAATGATAATTGGGATGGAGGTCCAATCTCACTTAATGTGGATGGTCTCAGTGCAGGAGTGCATGAGTTCTTGTTCAAAGTCTATCACGTATCTATGCATTCTTTGAGTGTGTATTCATATGCTAATGTTACTGACTTAACAGCTCCAACATGGATTATTCACCCCTTCGATCAAGTGATTGATGAGGGTGAGTTTCTTTCTGCGCAGTTCAACGCAACAGATGTGTCAGGTATTGATTCATGGTGGGTAAATGATACAGAAAACTTCCACATCGACAGTACTGGATTACTTACAAATAACTCAGTGCTTCCCATAGGAGATTATGGTCTAAGAGTCTATGTAAACGATTCTTATGGTAACATTGCTGATTGGGAGATTAAAATTCGTGTTCTTTTTGTTGAACCAACAACAACGACAACAACTAGTACAACAACTAGTACCACAACAGGCACAACCACAGGAACAAGCCCAACCACCGGAACAGGTTTTCCACCAGAAACTATGATTCTAATCATAGTTGGGGCCGCAGGTGGTGCAGTTGTCATTCTGATAATTGTTGTTATGATTCGAAAGCGTCCAGGATAATAATTCGTAGAGGAGCACATGCTCCTCTCTACCTTTTTGTCACGTTACGCAGCTTTAGGATTTAGAAGATAATAGAGAGACATGTCAATGCCCCATCGCATTTTTCAAACTCTGTTGTACTCAAGAGGATCACATCAAAATCTGATTGTTTCAGTAATTCCGCAGTTTGAGGATAACCAGTAGGTATTATGACAGTTCCATCTATGGTTAGAGAGTTTGATGCGTATACTTCTATATCAGGGACTATCAGAAAATCAAATCCATCGAAAGACTGATGATTAGAGTATCGAGCAATTCCAAGCATTTTATCTCCCTCCAGATATGTCACATAGCTCTTCAAGTGGATGATACTATCATCATCTACAACTCTGACTTCAATGTCTAATTTATCCCGCATCTCCTGTATACCTTGAAGGTTTGTTCGTTGAGTAACTCCGCTTATCAATCCGCGATTAGTATGAATTACATCGCCTCCCTCAAGAGTTGCAGGTTCCTCTACGCGATTAATCCGGAGATAATCTTTCAGGATAGACTCTACAGATTCGACCTCTCCTCTTCTACTAAGTGGTTCAGGTCTACTCATCAATGCCTTGCTTTTATGAATTACAACAGTATCCTCAACAAAACATGCATCTGGATATGTATCTAGGGGTGTCAATTCGATTACTTCGAGACCCAATTCCGAAAGCACTGTCACGTATGCTCTGTGTTGTTCAAGAGCTAGTTCAAGACTCAATCTCTTATGCTCTGGATGCGACGATATGCAATTACAATAAGAACTGCTAGGAGGTCTAACAATGGCTCTCTTTGCCATAGTCAATACGAATCTCTTTGAGCTAATAACTCTGTTTAAAAAAGAGGGGGACGACCCGTCAAAAAGACGGGTCTGAAAAATTGATTATTTCTTCTTCCTTGATTTTGGTGCTGGTTGAGATGCTCCTCTTCTTCGACAGACTACTGCTCCAATTATGAGTACAGCAAGAACACCTAATCCAATTAGAATTAGAGTTGTAGTATCTAATCCAAATAGTGAAGGTGGATTTACAGTCACCAACACAGAATCCTCACTCATATGACCCAACGTATCGTTCACTCTGAGAGTGAAGAAATAAACGCCAGGAGCGAGATCATCCAGATCCACGACAACTGATGATCCATCCCAAACACCACTTGCATATACGGTTGAGTTCATCAGGATGACATAGTAATCTGGATTCGGATCGGATGCAACCCAGGTCAATGTATTTCCTGTAGTGTTTGCGATCATTGTGATGTCTGCAGGGCTGTTTAGAAGTGGTGCTGTGGTGTCAACAACAGTGACGAGGACTATATCTCCCATAGGATAGCCTGAATCGCCAACAACTCTACACTCAACTTTGTGAACACCAAGACTTAGGTCATTAACATCAGCAGTTATTGAAGTACCTGTCCAAGAACCACTGGCATCAACTGACCCATCGATGAATATCTGATATGATGAAGGTGCCGTGTCTGCTGGGTTCCAAGTTATAGTGTTTCCTGAGCTTCCCGCTTCGTATTGAATATCAGCAGGATGATCTATTGATGGTAATGCTAACATGTAGGTGATTTCGTTCATATAGATCTCAAAACCGTCCATGTATCCTGAACCATCTATATCTCCCCGGAAGTTATTCAATAGATATCCGTTGAGTAGAATTTGCCCATTATTTGATACTACAATTGATGCATTTCCATCTTCTTCAGTCGCTGTGTATCCTGCAATGGCTGTAGCGTTGTCATAGACATCAAGTGTAGCACCATCTGTGCCAAATCCAGCATTTGAAACATTGAGTGTTGGTGCATTGTAACTCACGAATCCATCAAAGATAGGATGTGTGTCATCCCAGATTGTCAGGGGTTGGTTACTTGGATAATGACCGGTCGAATTAACACCGATATATGACCACAATGGATCGTTTGGATACCAACTGAGTGACCATGATTCCAATATCATAGGCCTTCCAGATTTGAGATAATCTAGGATATGCGGGAAAGTATCTTGCCTGCCCCAATTGCAGTTGTCGATAATGACCAGCTCCCATTGATCTTCATACCAAGTACCATTCAACGTATAGTTCAAACCTTCTTCTGTAGAGATGTGGTAGAATGATAACTCCAGCTGATTCAAAGCTTCTGTCACAATGTTACGATAATAGCTTCCTCCATATGGATCATCTGTATAGAGTAGAATATGTGCATCATCTGCAGAAAGCCAGTTTGCAACATTGATTCCATACAGTTTGTTACTGTCGCCTGCTGTCGCTGTATTGTCCAAGATGTTTTGGTCTCCAAACATCACAACACGGCCATCCCCATATTCTTGGGCGGCTATAACAATATTATTTCCATATTTCCAGACTCCTTGAGCTGCTGGTCCAGTAATATTGATGTAGTTTCTCCAACCAAGTGCAATACCAGTTGTGCCCTCTGTTGTTGGGTGTCGAGGAATAACCATCGTTGTGGTAGTTGTGTAGTCTAATACATTACTACTATTAAGATGCATATCAAGGTCTTCCAGTAGGAAATTCAAGTGCAAATATCCATTACTTCCGATTCCAGTACGGTCGCCTAAAACGATGAGGCCTCCTCCAGCATCCAACCATGCCATTAAGGCTGTCCTCTCTGCGACTGTATAGTTGAGGTATGGTAAATCAAGGATCAATATATCATACTCAGCTAATCTGGCTTCTGTAAAGTTACCCGTAGCTAAGGGATAGAATTTGTCCACTGTATACCTATTGGAAACGTAAGTGTCTCTTATATCCGAAAAGGAATTGGGCTCAGACCATACAAGTGAGAATTCATCCCATGCATCAACATAGAGATGTGATTTGTGACTTAAATCAAAAGCAATCCTAGCTTTCGGTCTTGGTGCAAGCCAGCCAATGGCATCGACCACCATCGGTCCCCATGCACTATTCCACCAATAGCCTGCTGGTATTCCTATTTGGACCACCTTGCCTCCTCTATCGTATGCATCCACTGCAACTGCAACTGCCCAATCTGGATCACCAGGATCAACAGCAAGAACAGTTGTCTGGCTCCAAACAGTTGTTGAATCAAAAGTTGTCAAATCAATCTGTGCCCAATCTGCATACATGAAGGGAACTTCCGTACCATTTGTATATGAATGAGTTACAGGATGACTAGTGACAATAGTACCATTTGCATTATAGTTGTAATGCCAAAAGGTATTGTATCCATCATCTACTGTATCATTCTCGCGATAAAGAATACCTGCATAGCCAAGATAGCTCATTGAGCTGTCTAAACCTAGGATACCTCCGCCTGCTAGCCAGAAGTCTTTCACAAGATTTGTGATATTTTCTCGCGGACAGTTGTCAGCAAGAACTAAGGCATCATAGTTTGCTGTTGTTAGTTCATAGTTCTGAATGTTTTGAACGGTGATAATATCAACGTCATAGCCAGCATTCACTAATAGCTGTGTTATTTCTGAGTAATTAGCATTCATTGCACCAGATGCATAGGCTGGTGCTGTAGAATTCGTTTCATTATAGAGAGCCACCTTGAATACCCTATCATTGGGTAAGTCAGCGGTAAGCATCTCAGAATCAAATGATTCCGATATATTTGTCGTATTCTCTTGTAGGCGTGCTGAGGTTGTCAATCCGACTGAAGGCACAATAAAGATACCTGCAAGAAACAACGTTATCACTAAAAGGGGTAGAACGCGTTTCATCTTCTCCACCTCTTACTTCGATATTCTCAAGCAATATAAACTATCTCTGAACTTCATTAACTAATTTAATCATTGTTAATCATTGCATACTTGAATTGAAAAAAGAGATGTGAGAACCTCGGAATGAGGTTCTCCTCAAAATTATACCTACGACTTCTTCTTCATCAAGACTATGATGATTATAATGACCACTACCCCTGCGACAGCAGCGATAATGATGATCAATAACGTGTTGTCACCGGGTGGTGGTGTGGTTGTTCCTGTGTCCGTGGGAGTAGTCGATGTAGTTCCAGTCGGAGTTGTTGTAGTCGTCGGAGGTGGTCCTACAACAAGTGTTACTGTTGATGTTGCCACATTATTCGAGGTATCATTCACTGCAATGGTTGCATTGTAGGTGCCTTCAGTAAGTCCTCCTGCGTCTGCAGAAATCTCTGACCCATCCCACGAACCACTATCATGGACTGAGCCATTGATATAGAGGACCCAGTAGTCTGGAAGTAATTCTGTGAATGACCAATTCAGCAGATGTGTTGTAGTACCCTGCTGATAGAACAGATTGTCCGGGCCATCAACAAATGCCGGACCTGTTGTGTCTTCAACAGTTACAGTGACAATATCAGTGGCGGAATAACCAGCTGTATCGTATACAGTTATCTCGAAGAGATAAACACCGAGTAGATATCCGTCCAACAATATTGAGATTGGTCCTCCATCCCACGCAGTGTTAGCTATCTCTCCTAAGTTCCTCATTATGATGTATGAATAGGGTCTATCGCTCTGAGGAGTCCAGGTTAAAGTTACTCCGACACTGCCTATTTCCATGACTATGTCTGTTGGAGAATCTATCTGAGGGCGCATCAAATATGCGATCTCATTCATGAAGATTTCATATCCATCGCCATAGGTTGAGTCATCGGTATCATCAAAATACTGAGATATCGAAAATGAATTTGTAATCGCAGGCACAACTGTACTCATGATTATGGCGGAGTTATTTCCTGATGGGCTTTGAGTAATTCCCGCTAGAGCAGTACCATTTGCCAGTGGCTCATAGTGTCTGTAGTCCGTATTGAAATCATTGTTTGATGTAGTAATGTTATCAGCTCCATAATCATTAGGTATATTGAATATTTCATGAGCTGGATTCCATAGATATACTGTCGGTGGTCCACTACTTATAGATGTTAAATTACTCTTAAATCCAAGATATGTTCCAAGAGATGATTCAAATGCACTTGACCAGGATCTACTAATCAGACGACCTCCTGCTTCAACGTAGGATTTTACCTCCAAGTAGTAGCTAGTCGTAAATCCGTAATAATTCTGATCTAGAATTACAAGATCTAAATCGTCTGTATTTAGGCTCACATTGAAGGATTCAACAGTATTGGTCATTAGGAATTTCAATTGGAGTGCGTTTAGTGCATTGGCAACAGGAGATTTGTAGAAGTTGTAATTTGGATCTATAAGCACATCTCCTCCATCTGTATATACTAGGACATTCGCTTTCGATGCAGTAAGCCAATTAGCAATATTCACTGCAAATTTGTTATCGTCATCGTTATCGATATAGTTGTATGCGAAAATATTGATATCAGAAACCATCACTACTCTGCCTGTTCCATACTCCTGCCCACCTGCAACAATATCATTGTTGTTTGTTTTCACAAGCTGAAATGCCGGACCACTTACATCAACAACTCCTCCTGCAGCAGGAAAGACGAGTGACAGACTTTCACAGACCGGATGAGTAGCAAATATATTTGATGCTCCCTGTTCATTGTGAGTGGAGTTCCACCTTAATCCATAGGATCCCAGAAGATAATTGACATGACTTCTTTGATCTGAATAACCAAATTGATCTCCAAGAACGAGTAGACTTCCTCCTGCATAGACCCAGTTTGTGACGGCTTGAACTTCAGAGCTAGAGAAATTCAGACCGGGCATTACGATAACAAGCATGTCATATTCTGCAAGATTACCTGCAGTTAGATTCCCGGTAGTAGAAGGCCATAGCTTATCAAAAGTATAGGATTTGTTGACAAGAGTGTCTCTGAATGTGTAATAGTTGTTTTCAAAGTTCACAATGGGAGCTTCCCAAGAATCTACACCGTAATAAGGATGGTGCGTTAAATCGTACAGAATCCTCCCTTTAGGTCTTGGACAGAGCCATTCTACTGCATCGACTAGCATAGCATCCCAACCTGTAGGGGCATAGGTACTAGTTGGGATTCCTAAGTGGACGGTTCTTCCTCCCATATCACTAGGATCAACAGCTATCGCTTTGACATTATTCGAGTCGTCATAATCCTCAACCAAGACAGTGAATTCCCCATTTAAAGAAGTCCCTGAGAGAGCCGACAAATCCCACATGAAGAAATCCGACGAGGAGTGGTAGAGAGCTTCACCAACCTGATATGACTTCGTGACAGGATGTCGTGTTGTTACATTGAAATTGCCCTCGATGATGTAGTCCCAATATACCGTTCGTCCATTTGTACCCACAGCTTCACGAGGAAGTATTCCTGCAAAATTAAGGAATTCCCCTGCTGTGTCAGTTGCAAGAACTCCTCCTCCACTTAGCCAAAACTCCTTTACTAGATTAGTGATGTTCTCATTTGGCACAAGATCTGCAAGTACGAGTACGTCATAATTCTTTGTTTGAAGTTCATGATTCTGAATATCTTGAAGATTTAGCTCAGTCACCGAATAACCTGCAGATGAAAGAATATTCATGATCCATGAGTTATTTAGTCTCATCGTCCCATAAACATAAGATGGTTTTGTGGAATTTGTAGTGTTATATACAGCGATTCGCACATTTTTATCAGCTGGAAGCCAAGAGAGTTCAGCATCTTGTTCAAGTGTTACGTCATTGAGCATATTTGTTTCCTGCAAGCGTGCTGGAGTAATAGATACTCCTACAGGCACAATGAAAATTCCTGCGAGAAACAGCGCTACTACTAATATTGGTAGACCGCGTTTCAAAATCTCCACCTTTCACATGAGGTACACGCTTAACGATATAAATCAATGCACTCAACAAAAAGAATAGGAAGAACCTCTTTTCGAGGTTCTCCTCTAGGAATTCTATGACTTCTTCTTCATTAAGACTATGATGATTATTATGACCACTATGCCTGCAACTGCAGCTATGATGATAATCAATAACGTGTTGTTACCGGGTGGTGGTGTAGGTGTCCCTGATTCCGTGGGAGTAGTCGTAGTTGTTGTTGTGGTGGTCGTCGTTGAAGTGGTAGTGGTAGTTGTTGGTGGAGTATTGACAGTCAACCAGACAGTTGATTCTGCTGAGTTTCCTGAGGTGTCATTTACAACTATCGTAGCATTATAAACACCCTCAGTAAGACCGCCTGCGTCAACTGACACTTCTGAACCATCCCATGAATCACTGTCATGAACTGATCCATTGATGTACAAAATCCAATAGTCAGGATTCATCTCTGTAAATGACCAATTCAGATAGAAATGTTCTGTACCCTCATCATAATAATTGTTATCAGGAGCATCAACAAATGATGGAGCAGTAGTGTCTTCTTTCGTGACTGCTACCGTGTCAGAAACTGAAAATCCAAGTGTATCATAGACTGTCAGATGGAATTCTTCAGTTCCTAGGTTATCCTCTTCCAATGGAAGAGTGATTGTTCCTCCATCCCAAGGCACATTGAGGAATTCAAATGAGTTCCTGACAATCGTGTAATGATCTGGATGACTGCTATATGCATTCCATACGATTGATTCTGTTCTACTTCCTACCTCAATCGTCATGTCACTTGGAGAATCTAGTACTGGGCGTAACATGAATGCAATTTCATTCTCCCATAGCTCGAAGTTGTCAGGATATGTTGAATCATCAGTGTCATTTTCAAAGAGAGTTAGCATTGCACCGTTTACTAGGACATTTCCTTCAACGCCTAATACTAAAGTAGCATTGATTTTTTCTACTGGTTTGGTTGCTGAGATTCCTCCAAGTATCGTCGCATTATCATAGTATGTAAGATTCTGACAGTAATTGAACGTGTAATCCGTATTTGTAGTGATATTTCCTGCACCATAGTTTCTGGGAATGGTTAGACGTGGGTCTGACCCTGACCAGAAGTGAATTGGAGGTGGAGAATAGATATAATTGTTCACATAGTTTATTCCAACATAATGACGGAAATCTTGACCTGCCACCTGATTGAGTTGAGATGAATGATAGATTATCCGCTCACCTGATTTTACATAGTCCAAGAGTTCGCCCCATATGTTGTTAAGATTTGCACCTACAATCTGGTCAATGATCACAAGATCCCATTCATACAAATTCAAGCTCAAATTGAAGTAGTATCCTAATGTATCAAATCCTGTGCAACACCATGAGATACCGAGTTCATTCAATGCTTGAGCAACAGGACCGGCGTAGCGATTATCATTCGGATCCGCATCAGGTGTTCGACTATCGACAAACACCAATACATTAGCATTTCCTGATGTTAACCAATTCACCATGCTCACTAAACTTGGTAGATTATCTGAGATAGTTAAACGGCCATCTCTAAATAGTGCCTGGTCTGGAGCGAGTATGACACGACCATTTCCAAGTTCATCTGCTCCAATAACTGGCTGACCCTGGTCATCATCCCATGTGGGAACCGCAGTGCCGCTACAGACAACTAATCCCACTGCCGCTCCTGACATATCGGAACTTCCTTCATGAGTTGGGTGTATTCCATGTTGAACAAGTGCTGAAGTTCCGCCATGTGTCATATTATGGGTAAGACCTGTGTTAGAGAGGAGATTATTAACCTGAATTACTCCTGTGACACCTACGTGATCAGTTATCGCAAGGATAGATCCTCCTCTATCAATCCAATCAGTAACTGCGGTGACCTCTCCCGCAGTGAAGTCGACTGATGGAGAGAAGAAAATAATCAGATCATATAATGCGAGCACTAATGAAGTCAAAACTCCTCCATCAGGTGGATATAACTTGTCGAAAGTGTATCCTCTTATCACAAGTTCATTTCTCATCTGAGTGTGTGTTAGACTTGTGCTGGTACAATAATCCTGATCATAGTCATCTAGACCATAGTATGGAGTATGTGAAAGGTCAAATGCAATGCGTGCCTTTGGACGCGGACATAGCCATTCTACAGCATCTACGAGAAGATTCTCCCATGCGACTGGCAATAGAGTACCTGGGATACCACAATGAACTACTTTTCCTCCCATATCTGTTGGAGCCATTGCTATTGCAGAAGTCCAATTGTTATCATCTTCAGGTATCACCAACTTCGTTAATTCTGAAGCGATAGAAGTTGTCATGAGAGCTGTCCAATTATTTTGGGCAATGCCTGAAGTTGCATAGGGAAGCTGTTCGCCGATCTGATATGCCTTTGTCACAGGATGTCTTGATGTAACATTACTATTGTCACCTGAGCGGTATTTCCAGTATACACCCGCTCCATCGTGAACACCAAGTGTTTCCCTCGGTAATATCCCCGCATATCCAAGGTATCCAATACTACTGTCTATACTTAGGATAGATCCTCCACTCAACCAGAATTCTCTTACATAATCTGTTATATTCTCACGCGGGCAGTTATCAGCTAAGAGAAGTACATCAAAATATGCTGTAAGGAGTTCATGGTTCTGAATTTCAGAAAATGTTAGTCTAGTTACATCATAACCAGCATCTACAAAGAGGTTATACAATGCAGTGTAGTCCGTACTCATCACGCTACCAGGTGTCATATATGAGGGTAGTGTTGAGTTAGTTTCATTGTAAATTGCTAACCTTATTGTTCTATCTGGAGGAAGCCATGTTTGTTCAATCATTTCTTCAAGTGGTATGTCGTTTTGCATATTTGTTTCCTGCAAGCGTGCTGGAGTATCAGGTACTCCTACAGGCACAATGAAAATTCCTGCGAGAAACAGCATTGCTACTATAGTTGGTAGAACGCGTTTCAAGATCTCCACCTCCTATAAACAAATTATAACTAGCTAATAAGTTCTACCGGAAGCTGGAAATTCGTATCCTATACCAAGTTTCTAATTACATCCTTCCAGAGCAATTCACCAATTGTTCGATATCCCTCTACACTAAGATGCAAGCCATCTCCTGAGTGATATCTTCTCTGAAGCAAACTATTGTCATCTGCTAGTGCAGTGAAGACATCCGCAACTAAGACATGTGGAAGATGACATCCTTCATGTAGAATCTTCTGGTTTAGTTCCTGTTGCATCATCTGATAGTGTGGTACCGACATTCCAATAGGTGGTATAGAACAGACGAGTGTGGTTATTTCTCTGGATGTACTCTCTTCCCATATTTGCACTAGTGAGTTGTAAACACTCGTCGGTTCAAATCCCCATCCAATATCATTTGTACCTGCCATGATGATAACCAAATCGTAATCATTGACATCAAGCAATCTATTCAATCTTCTAGGCATCATCCTCGCAAGTTCACCTGGAACGCCTTGATTATGGAACTGGATAGTTGTGACTCCGTCATTACGAGCTGATTCAATGAGCCAGAATCCATACTGCGAACGAACATCGCCTCCATATCCAGGTTCATATCCCGGTGTACCAGCAGTAAGGCTATCCCCAAATCCAAGTATCTTCAAGTTGAACACGCTCAGTAGTAAGACGTTTTTTCGTCCGAACGCCATTCATGACCACAATTGTTACAGGTGAACTCATCCCATCTGTCAGCATACCCCCCACCTGTGTATTCGGATTGCGTGTGGATCTCAACATCTCGCTTTCCACATTTTGGGCAAATAGGGGGATATTCTTCATCACTCATGGATTCACCTCTATAGGAGAGGAGTACAATCCTCTCTAACTAGAAGAACGAAGGTTGTACTTCACTTACTCCCTTAGGGGGTTCCATATCTTTTGTTTCTTCAACTGAGAGTACTTCGACGAGCTCATACTTCTTCGAACCCATTCCAAGTCCCTCACAATAGTCAGTTACAATATATGGATTCTTCATAGGACCGTGTAGTCTTGCAAAGGGATGCAGGTCCGCTTCGGGGTCTAGGTTGACATTTCTAAAGAAAGGCGGAATCATGCTCTCAGTTAATCCCTCCTTTGCTATGAGGTCGAGTGTAGCCACCTCAATTGCAACGATATCACGACTACCTAAGATTCCAATATCATTCACAACATGTGGTTGACCAATACCCCAACAATCACACATTGCCGTGATGTCGATCGCAAAGTTTAGGAAAAACTTCTTGTCATCATCGAATGTCTTCAACACCTCATTTGATGACCTTGCCATCAGTTCCTGAAATAGCGAGTAATTCTCCTGCTTTAGGTCTAAACAACCGATATCCTTGTCTACCTCCATACAGTCAAAGCACTGGTTACACATCCCAAATGCAACACTGAGTTTGTGTTTTTCCTCATCATATCTGATGTGACCATCAGGGCATGCCTCTACCAGTTTCTTTGCATGTTCTGGTGTACACTTCTCAGGGTCCCAGAACGGAATACTTGCCTCAACCCCATGTATTTTTCTCCAGCGACTAGGTCCATGGTATCCACCAAGTGCTAGGTTCTTGACAGCTCCGCCGTAGCCACATGAATTGTGTCCCTTTGCGTGTGCAAAATCAATCAGGACATCTGCATCCCGAAGCACGCCAGAGAGCTCCAAAGTGTCCACTGAGTGGAAGTTAAACTCCGTTGTTTGGGTGTATCCATCCTTTACTCCAGCAATTGGAATTATTGGGCATCCACAGGTTTCAGATGTATAACCTCTCTCAGCTGCATTGTAAACAGCTGTCGGGTTGTCTGTAACAAATGGGAATCCTCCTGCTTTCTTTATTGCATTAACCACTCGTCTGACAAAGAAGACTGGTACTGTCTGGTATCCATCTCTGAATCCCAGATGCATCTTGATTGCCACTTTATCCTTTGGCTTGATTGTGGAAAAGTCAAGAAGTTCAATAATCCTATCCAGCTTTGCTGCAATAGAAGCAAATTCGCCTGCATTGCCATGCTGAATCGATCCGAAATATACCTTTGAATCTGGACTCATAGCGTGCCAGTGTTATCCTTTGAATAAAACAGTTCCTTTTCGACTATACGATATAGGAGATGTTAAAGGGAGGTCGAATTTCTCAAATTCTGGTCGTGATTGAGTGGAGAATGAACCTTCTGATAACACAGTTGGACCCGATATTTCAGAAGAAGAAGACCAGACGCTCATATTCGGAACTGCGAGTTTCCTTAATGATACAAGTTCCGACATGATTGCGCCAATCTGGCCAACCTTCCTATACAGCTTTCTTGGGCTAGATTTTCTTCTTATTGGTTTCATAGATGGACTTGCTCTCACACTGACAGCCCTCTCAAAACTTGGAGCAGGATATGCATCTGATCGAACAGGGAAGAGAAAGGATTTCATTACCACAGGTTATTTTCTATCGATGATGTCACGAATAGGCTTTGCATTGTCGACAGGCTTTGTCACAATTGCCATAGCAAAATCATTTGATAGACTTGGTAAGATGAGAGGACCTCCACGTGATGCAATGGTTGCTGGTGCAATAACAGAGGAGAAACGAGGGAAAGCGTTTGGTACTCTAAGAGCAATGGATAGTGCTGGAGCAGTAGTTGGATCAATAATTACATTCTTTCTCTTTTTCTACCTTGATTATATCAGTATCATATTGCTTGCGACCATTCCTGCTGCACTATCAGTTATAGTCATTGCAGTTTTCATAAAGGAAGGAAAGGGAAGGACTGCATTCAAAGGTGTTAGTTTTTCAGGTCTAAATAGAAATCTGAAGCTCTTCTTTTTTGCTTCAACTCTCTTTGCATTGGCAACATTCAGTTATTCATTCCTTATTCTATATTCAAGAGCATACTATTCAGAGGTCTTTCTTCCACTGCTGTATATTATCTTTACATTTACAGATGCTGCCAGTGCATATCCCTTTGGCCGGGCATCTGATAAAGTGGGACGAAAGCCAATTATCATCATTGGATTCTTACTCTTGTGTTTAACATCACTATGGGCATACATAGCAACAGATTGGTTAACCGTAATTCCACTGTTTGTCTTCTTTGGATTATCTGCCGGAGCATTAACTCCGGTACAAACAACTCTTGTTGCAGATTTAGTGGAGGAAGAACGAAGAGCAAGCATCATAGGAGCATTTCAGATGCTGGTCGGAATAGCCGCATTACCTGCGGGAATTATAATAGGCTGGCTTTGGGAAACAATGGGCCCACTTGTTGCATTTAACTTCTCACTGGCATTAGGCCTAATCGCAGTTATCTGCATGATGCTCATCCGGATTCCAAAACCTGGTGAAAATCACTGAACCATTGCTCACATAACTTGTTGACCTGCGGCCCGACGAATGATGTTCCCAAGTCCAAGTCCAGACAACATATACCATCCAAAATATGTCAGTCCAAAACCTGATCCAGGTACATTGAAACCTATCCAACCTTCTAGGAAAGGTAGTAGGTACTGAGCATTGAATGGTACAATAACAACAACACTTGTTCCATATACTGCCGCAAGAATAGAGAAGATGAGCAAGAATGGAACATAGAAGATCAATGTTGGTTTACATCTTGCAGACATCATACTACTCTGGATTCGCATTATCTGTGACTGACTATCCATAACCTCTTGGAGCAATTTTGGGTCACCACTCTTCCTAGCTTCATTGAACTTTGCCTGCCATTCCTTGACTTTCTCCATATCCTCCTTGAGTTTCTCTTGGTCTGTGAATCTATTTGTTGCCCATATTGAGATGAGAGCAAGGAACACGCTAACGATAAGAATGAAGACAGAGGAATTAGGAATGGTCATAACAGGTGTAAATAGGCTTACGATAAATCCCATTATATCTGCGAAAATATCTTGCATTTATTGTATCCACTCATTCTGCGCTGACGTATTGACGTATTTTAAGGGTTCCCACTGGAGATAGGTGATTTATAATTCTATTATTCCTAGTGCATTCCAAATCTAATGAGTACACGCCACCTTAAATTCTGAGTACACGTATCATAGGAATTTCGCGCGGATTTTGAACATATGAGTAAACGTTTTTGGCGCGGATTATTCGCGTCATAAATGCTGGAA
>JAEORG010000294.1 GCA_016841005.1 Candidatus Thorarchaeota archaeon
ATATAGTTAACACCTTGATACTCAGCCTCTTCTGAGAGTTCCTCATAGGATAATGGAAATCCTGTTTCTTGCATCCATACATCTCTACATCTTTGAATCAACCAAAGTCCCATGACATTCTTGAGTAGTCTGACTTTCCCAAAGGCACCACCTTCATTTGTCAGATTGAACTTACTACTTGATTCATTAATAATCGGTGATTCAATTTCTACTCCTATTAACGACCATGTTCCGGACGACAGAAAAGCCCAATTCTCTCCCTCAGCTGGTACTCCTATAACGGCAGAAGCTGTGTCATGACTAGCCACTGACCAAATCGGTATTGAACCTAGCTCTGTTTCTTTCTGAACAGAATCTTTTAAAGAGCCAATCATAGTTCCAGGATTTTGCGTAGCTGGAAATATTAGAGGACTCAAATCAAGTGACTGGAGAAGTTCTTTAGAGAAGGATTTCTTTTTGGCATCAAAAAACTGAGTTGTTGTTGCATTCGTGTATTCCGTTTGTAATTGTCCAGTAAGTAGATAATTGAAGTAGTCTGGAATCATCGCAATCGATTTTGTTCTCGCAAGAACATCAGGGTACAATTCCTTTACACCAAAGAGATGGACTAGTCCATTGTACTTTACTTCTTGAATTCCAGTTATTTCATAGACCCTACTCATATCAAGCGACTTTCTCATTGCTTCATCGCCTGTGTGGATGAGATTATCGCGGTAATGAAATGGAAGACAGACCAATTCATTATTTTCATCTAAGTAGACCAAGTTGACACCCCAGGAGTCAACTCCTATGCCCTGAACATCCAGACCTGTCTTCTTGGAAACTCTATTGAGCCCTTTCTTTATCTCCGTCCAATATGATGGCAGGTCCCACCTGAACACTCCGGAATCGTCAAATCCCTTAGTAGGAAATCTATACACCTCTTCAAGTATCAGGTTACGATTTCTCAATGTCCCTAATACTATCCGTCCAGATTCTGCGCCAAGGTCTATTGCTACAAAGGACTCTCCATGGGACATTGAAACCACATTACCAGTTATGGAAATCTTTCTCTTCACTATAATCGCGTTTCAGGGGCATTCCGGTTAGCTTTGTCAAGTACCTTATCTGAGCAGAGAATTCAGTTCCAGTAACATTCTGCAGTGCATCCTCCAAGGTAGTACCCTTTGCGAATACACCGTGGCTACGAACGATGACAACAGGATAATTCTTGAGAAGTGGTGGGACCTTCTCAGCAGCTTCAGAAGCTCCTGCAGGAACATCGAGCTCAACAACTGGGATCTTCTTGTACATGAAAATTCCTTCTGCATCAATACAGGTCACTTCATCTTCGATCATTCCAAGAACGACACTGTATGGCGAATGGGCATGTATGATTGCCATCGCATCAGTTTCCTTGTATATGGCACGGTGGACACCGAGCTCAGTACTTGCCAATAGAGACGAGGAATCTTCTTCCTCAAGTGAACATTCGATAAGATCATCAGGTTCGAGCCAACCTAACATTGCTGCACGTTTCTTGATGATTATTTTACCACCAGAACGAATCGATATATTGCCTGAATGACTTGTTTCCAAATTTCTCATTACGAGTGCTTTACCAACTTTCTCAAAACTTCGAAATGTTTCTTCATCTATTGGCATTCTCAAACCTCTTCAAATTAAATCAAGTTCAGCAAGCTTATCCTGTGTGGGTACTCCATTCTTATCCCACTTTCTTATGCTGTAGTAATCTTCAAGTAATGAATCCAGTGGCACAGTAATCCCTTTCGAATAACCCTTCTCCAATGGTGTTGAGAGAAAACGTTCTGGCAGAGTATCTGTTTCCTTCGTGAGACCTGCCTTGATATTGAAAAGCCGTTCAAGGTTGTAGATTCGTTCTCCAATTCTCATTAGCTGTGTGATATTGAAATCTTCTCCAGTTATAGCAGTGGCAAATCTAGAATAGAAGTCAAATCCAAGTGCGTATCCAACAAATTTACACACAATTAGACTATCCTCAATGGCACTCTGGTGCTGTTTCAAAACAAGAAGATCAGCCTTACTACCTGCGGTCTTTCGAGGAATTTTCTTAGGAGCAGCAAAAATCTCCATTGCTGCGAGATATCCTGTTAGATGACATCCTCCTCGATTTGAAGTCGCATATCCTAATGCATGACCTATCGCACCACGAGGATCATATGCAGGTAATTCCATACCTTTCACATGCATAGCTGATGCTTGACTACCATACTTCTCAGCTAGCTTTGCAGAACCAGATGCAAGATCCTTACCAATTCCCTCTTGGTTTGAAATCTGATGGATAAGATCAATTAGTACGTCCTTGTTGCCAAAGTGTATTCTATCATCATTTAATAACCCGATCTCTTGGAGCTCCATAGCGCAGGATATTGTTCCAGCAGCTGATATGGTGTCAAGACCTAAAAGATTACAGTGATAGTTGGCATGAGTGACTGTTTCTAAATCAAAAATACAAGTCAGTGTTCCAAGCAGTATGGACTCGAACTCTGGGCCTTTACCATTCATCGATTTTGTCTTTGTTAAACGTCCACACCTTATTGGGCATGCATAACATCCTTCACTTTCTTCAAAGATTTCTTCTCGAATGACTTCCCCGCTTAGTTTCTCTGCTTGATCAGAAAAGCCCTGCTGAAAGTTCTTGATTGGTAGCATTCCTAATTCATTGATCACATTAACAAGTGCAGGGGTACCAAATCGGGGGAGGGAAGATCTAGTGATTGGTATCACTTTGATCTTATCTCTAGCTGATTTGACATAAGTTGAAAGAAGAGCAGTGTCTGCAACGTCAGCCCTTGAATTCCCAACCTCAATCACGATCGCCTTTAGATTCTTTGAACCCATGACTGCTCCAGATCCACCTCGACCAAAAGCACGATGGTTCCCGTCATTCATGATTGAAGCATAGAGAACACCATTCTCTCCTGCTGGACCAATCATTAGGGTGTGAAATCTCTGTTCCATTCGCTCTTTGAATTGGCTTTGCGTTGCGAGTGTATCCTGTCCCCAAAGGCTACTACAATCTACAATTTTAGATTCTCCATTCGTGGATATGCGAAGGTATCCCGGTTCATTCAATTTTCCCTTTACAAGAAGGGCATCATATCCAGTCGATTTCAAGGCATATCCAACAGTGCCTCCTGTATTTGAGTAGAGGATAAGACCTGTAAGCGGGGATTTCGTGACAAGTGAGAATCTACCACTAGTTGGTACAGAGGAACCAGTCAAAGGACCTGTCGTAAAGACCAACATGTTTTCAGCTGAACGAGGGTCAGTTTTGGGATTAACAACATCTGTAAACAGCTTTAGTCCAAGACCACGTCCACCTAAATAATGTATGAAATTGTTTTCTGAAATTTCGATAGTTTCGATTGTATTATCTGTTAAATCAACAGAGAGTGCCTTTCCATGCATCCCTTTCATTTCAAGAACGCTTCCTTAGAACTGATGCTTCATATTCTTCTACGCGTTTGATCCAGTCGCTACCTTTTGGAACGTTCATCTCGGAGCAGAAGTAATCCCAAATAGCACCAAAAGGCATAGATTTCAATTCTTCTAACAGGGCCAGGCGTTGAAAGTTCTTGCCCTCTTCTTCGTATTCTAGGAGCAGGTCCCAAGGTTCTAACAGTGCATATAGTATACTCTTTAATGTCGCTCGGGATCCGATCACCCAAGCACCAATTCGATTTATTGATGCATCAAAGAAGTCCATCGCTAGATGTACTCTATTCAATGCCTTCGCTCTAACTATTTCTTCAGCAAGTTGAATCAGTTCATCATTAAGAAGAACAACATGATCACTATCCCACCTTACACCACGGCTTACATGAATGAGCAATTCATTAGCAAATGGGAGTATAGAGGATATCTTGTCTGCAACGGATTCAGTCGGATGATAATGGCCTGTGTCCATTGTAAGTAGCAGATTATTTGAAAGAGAATAGCCTAGGTAGAAATCGTGACTTCCAACCACGAATGACTCACTTCCAATACCAAACAATTTCCCTTCCACTGCGTCCTTCAAAGTATCTGGAGAGTATTTCTTGGAGAATATGTCATCGAGAGATTCTTTCAGTATCAGTCTGTGACCAATTCTATCGACTGGTATATCCTTCGTACCATCAGGAATCCAAATGTTGTGAATTACTGGATTCTGTAATTGCTTTCCAATTTCTGAGCTTATTTCCCTACATCGTTTCACATGCTCTATCCAAAATTCTCTGATCTTCAGATTTTTGCTACTTAGGGTGAAACCTGAATCGGCATTGGGATGAGAGAAAAGTGTTGCATTGAAATCGATACCTAGATTTCGTTCATTTGCCCAATCAACCCAACTTTGATAATTATCGATAGTAATCTCATTTCTTTCAATTTTGCGTTCAGAAAAGTCACCATAAATTGCATGAAGATTGACACGATGAGTTCCAGGTATTAGTGAGAAAGCAAAATCATAGTCTGTACGCAATTCATCTAGTGATCTTGCTCGTCCCGGATAACATCCGGTTGCGATAATTCCTCCTCCTGAAAGAACAGCCTCTGGCGATTCGAATCCAACAACATCATCACCCTGCCAACAATGAATCGATAATGGGATATGTTTTAGCAACTCAATAGCAGCATTTGTATCCACACCAAGCTCGTTATACTGCATCACCGCCTGAGTATATGGATCCATTTATTATCGCCCCAGTTTTTAATTAGGTAATCCATTACTTAAAATGATAATTATTCTTTTCAACCTCGAATCTCAGTGTACAGACCTTGAAGACCAAAGAGAAGTTTCACAATAATCCTATGGAATTCAGTCATCTCAGATTTTGATAAGGAAGAAAAAATCATCTTCATGTTTTCATAGTTCTCTTTCTCCCGCTCTTCCCAGAACTTATCGTTATCGGCTGTTAAATGTAAGAGTCGCCTTCTTCTATCCTTAGGATCAACTACAATTTCAACAAATCCTCTTTTCCTGAGATTGAGGGCTATTTGTTTCACATTCTGATGAGAAGTACTTAGTACATCAGCTACCTCACTCAATGATGGATTGTAATCAAAGGCATTACCAATTGCGATTAGAGTTAGAAGTTGTTTAGTCGTCAAATCATATTTTTCAAGAAATGAGTCTATGATGTACTCTATTCTCTGGTTTAGGACGAAGAGATAACTGAAGACTTCGGCCATCTTTCTGGTTTCTTTACTCATTGATCGTCCATCCTTAGTGCCCAAGGAAAGTAGTGATATTTGTACTCTATGGATACCATTCGTTGTTGAAGGATGAATAGATTAGATACCCTGCAAGTATTGACATTTAAAGAACAATTATTGATTCATCTAAATTTATGAGGAAGGATGTTATAACTAAAACAGGTGATTAAGGTGCGAAAAATACCGTTTGTGCAAACTTCTGTTTTTATAGATAAGAGGTATGATTTTGGTGGAAACCAGCTTGCGACCTTCTGGAATATTGAAGCAAATCAAAAAGTGACAGATGAGGAAATGCAGGGTATTAGCAAAGAGATGAATTATTCCGAGTCCACATTTATTTTTCAATCAAAAAGAAAGGACTGCTCATATAAGGTCCGTATTTTCACCCCAAGGATTGAAATTCCATTCGCTGGGCATCCCACATTGGGAACAGGGTATGTATTACGACATCAAAAGCTGGTTGATTCAAAAACTGATAACATTCGGTTGGAGCTAGGAATAGGACCAATAGATGTTGAATTCTTAGGCAAGGATATAATCAGCATGAAACAGAAATCACCAGAATTTTTGGGGGAATTGGAAAATCCAAGTGCGGTAATGAAAGCAATTAGTTTACCAGAGAAGTCAATACATGAAGATTATCCCATACGCTTTGTTTCTACTGGGTACCCATTTCTAATAATTCCTCTAAAATCACTATCCTCAGTTCAGAAAGCGTCTCCCAATTCAAAAGCTATTATCAAAGCTCTAGAAGGAGCGGTATCGCAAGATGTTCTCATCTTCAGCACTGAAACTATCCATGCTGATGGAAATGTTCATGCTAGAGTGTTCGCTCCATCGGCGGGAGTACTTGAGGATCCAGCTACTGGGAGTGCGATAGGCCCACTTGGTGCTTATCTCGAACATCATTCCGTTCTTCCATCTCATGGTAGTGGTGACATAATTGTGATCGAGCAAGGATATGAGATGCAGAGACCAAGTAGACTCAAAGTTCAACTTGTAAAGAAAAAGCAGAAAATCAATGTTCTAGTATCAGGGAGAGTAAGAGCAACTGCAGAAGGTATGTTCTTCTTGAAGTGAATATTTGAATTCTTCAACCTCAGACATAGAGATAGCTGAGACCCCTGACCTTTTTTGTTCCTTCCACCCATCAACAAAGAGTAGGGAGTATTGTGATAACTGTACTCTGCTGAGAATCATAGTTATAACTTAGAAAGCGTAATGGCTGATTCCAAGGCGAAATATATGGATGATGAACGAACAGCATTCGTACAACGGAGCAGACGAAAAATCTTCTTCGAACACAAAGACATGGATTATTATCTCTCATGGATAATTGGTCGGGAGTTTACTGGAGGTAGCCTAAGAGAAGATTGCATGAACGTTGCTGAAAAAATAACTGATGGAGATTATATAAGCTGGCAAAGAGAATGGCTTAACCTCGCAAAAGAAACAGAATCCAGAGCAATTCATGAACTTGGCCACGGTAACAATGAACAAGCTCGTGATGCATATCTCAGAGCATGCACCTATTATCGCGCACCACTTTTTATGATGAGTCCGAATGATAATCATTTTCCTATTCTAGCTGAAAAAATGCGTAGTTGTTTCAGAATTGCAGCAGAATTTTTTATTCCAGAGATTGATTGTGTTTCAGTACCTTATTCAAATTCCACCCTCTCAGGATACTTATGGCGTCCTGATGAAGCAGAAATGAAGAATGGAACATTAATTGTAGTCGGAGGAATTGAAACCTTCGCAGAAGATTGCTACTTTATGATTGGACAAAGAGGTGTAGATGAGCCATACAACCTTATCGCTGTTGATTTACCAGGTCAAGGGATGAATCCATTTCAGCAACTGTTTCTAGAAGCAAAATCGGAAAAGCCCATCAAAGCCATTATCGATTATTTGAACACACGGAATGACATTGATAATAAGAGTTTCTACATGTTTGGTTTCAGTTGGGGAGGCCATATCGTACTTCGAGGGGCTCAATTTGAACCTCGAATTAAAGCACTAATAGCAAACCCAGCAACAATTAACATCTTCAGCTCTGCACTCGCACAGCAAGGGGACCATGGTAGGAATGATCCAATAGGAAGAGTTGTATTTGAACAGATAGCGTGGAGGTTTGGTGTGAATCTAGGGCAGACATTCCGACGTCTGGTGAGAGGTATAAGTTTCCTAAGGTATGCACGGGTTAATCCAAAGAAAATTGAGTGCCCTACTCTTTGCATGGCAGGAGAGTCCGAAGCAGAAATCACTCTAAAGCAGACGACTCAATGTTTTGAGCAGTTACCTAATTCATTGAAACGGTTAGCAATCTTTTCTGAAGAAGATGGTGGTGCTGCACATTGTCAGATTGATAATCTACCTTTGTTACATAGGACCATATTCGACTGGCTACAGGATATAACCAGTTAATTAATTTCATAATTTCAGAATACTGAAATACTTAAATCTCTCTATGTGGTAATCAATTCGGAGAAAAAATTGCCATCAATGGTACTACGTAGAGAATTCTTAGAATTGATAGGTCATACATATGAGCAATATGGGTACCCAGAGTATTGTGGATGGATCGAAGGCCTAATGGTTCTAGAACCTCAAAACTGGACACAACATGGAATTTCGGAACGTCTAAGTAATCTCTTTCCTGAGTCCAAATATCCAACTTCAGTTCCGTCTGTGAATCGCGCACTCAAGATACTTGAAACATATGGAGTAGTTGAGAAAAATGGGTCACGAAAGACTGGTTATCTATATTCAATAATCTCACCTACAAATCTTGTTTATTCCATGCTTCATCAATTCTTGGAAATGAATAAAGTATTCATCGCTCAGATGAAGGATCTATCAGCTAGAACTTCAACGAACGACTCTACTTTGAAGAAAGCAGTACGAGCAGAGCTAAAAGCATGGCAACTCTGGGATAGGACAGTGAGAGCTATGGTAGACTCACTCAATGATGATAGGGAGAGTAAATCATGAGTAGAAATTCGATGATTATAATCGGTGCTGGTCTTGCGGGTCTGGCAACTGGGGTCTACGCACAACTGAATGGATATGATAGTAGGATTTTCGAATATCACACTAAACCAGGCGGAGTAGCTGCGATGTGGCGAAGAGGTGAATACCTAATTGATGGTGGAATCCACTTCTTAATCTGTCACAAACCTGGTACTCAAATTCATGATGTATATACAGAGGTTGGCGCAGTTGGAGAATATGAGATTGCGGACATGACAACCTATCTCAAATTTATTGATGAAACAGGAACAAAGTCGATTGAATTTACTGAAGATATTGAAAAGCTAGAGCAAGATCTGATTACAATTGCACCGGAA
Source organism: Candidatus Thorarchaeota archaeon (assembly GCA_016841005.1). Next base: position 8,568 of record JAEORG010000294.1, read on the forward strand.
GATGAGAAGGAGATAAGGAGCTTCATCAAGGAAATAAACTGGCTTAAGAATTCACCATTTCTAACAGATCTTGGTATGAGTACATCCCCTTCAGAACTTCGAGGTAGATTCGATTCGCTGAGAGATATGTGGCAAATGAGAGGATTCATGAAGTATTTCACTGGCAAATTCTCAAAATCGTCAGCAAAGTATGCAGAGAACTACAAGAATCCATTCCTAAGAACCGTTATCCAAAATCTATTTGCTCCTTCTGCACCGGTGTGGTTTGTTATCATGATTATAGCAACTGTGGCAGCAGGATATTTGGGTTTGCTCAAAAAGGGATGCCACGAGTTCGTAATGCCTATGGTGGAACGATACAAATCTCTCGGAGGAGAAATACAATATCATGCGAAGGTTGAGAAGATACTCGTAGAGCAAGATAGGGCCGTTGGAATCAGACTAAAAGATGGCTCTGAACATAGAGCAGATGTAGTTGTTTCTGCTGCGGATGGTAGAAGTACAATTTTCGATTTGCTAGAAGGAAAGTATATTGATGAGAAAATCAAGAAAAGGTACGAAACTTGGATTCCCTATGATCCAATGGTCGTAATTAGTCTAGGAGTAACCCGCACTTTTGAAGATGAAGCTCCATTGACTATGTTCATGATGCCAGAGCCCTTAAAATATGGAGAACGAGAGATATCATGTCTTCCACTCAGAGTATTTAATTATGGAGATGAGTTTGCACCTAATGGAAATTCGGTCATTCAAGTCATATTGGAAACTGAGTGGGAATATTGGAATAGGCTCAGACAGAATAAAGAAGAGTATGATATCACGAAAACAGATCTTGCTCAAAAAATAATCCAACGGCTTGAAAATCAATACCAAGGGATATCATCGCAAATAGAAATGATTGATGTTGCAACACCATACACATCATGGAGATACACACTAAATGATAGAGGTTCTCCAATGGGTTGGTTGCTTACAAGGAAAACTCTGACAGAATTAATACCTAGAACACTTCCAGGTTTGGATAATTTTTACATGGCGGGTCATTGGGTACTACCAGGAGGAGGAGTACCTGGAAGTATCTACACAGGTAGGAATGTACTACAAATTTTATGTAGAAGGCAGGGAAAGAAATTCAGATCAAAGTAAAGTCCGAGGATTTTTCTATATCGCCAAGAGCAGGTAGAGGTGCAGGGCCTTTGATAAGATAGTCATTATCAAGACATGTAAATACCATGAGATATGACTGTCTCTCATCAAATCCTGTTTTTGTAAGTAGTTTGATAATCGCCTCTGGTGTGACACCATGCCCCTTTTCGAGTGCAGATATTGCGTTTCCAACAGGTTGTAACTTGATTGGAATATCCTTCTTAATTCCTACATATGTAATCCTCAGTGGTATTTCAAATAATTCGTTGAAAGCTGGTGTTATAGTTTCCATGAAAGAGTTCGATGGATCAAATCCTCGTACAATTGTTTCCTTGAGTTCTTCATCATGGTCGAAGAGTACTCCAATCTCCCGGCTAATTTCTTCAAGCTTCTGTTTCTGGCCTACTGTTGCAATTTCAAGAGATATCAATGCACAAACGAATGACTCAGTTTGAACTACTGCAATCATTTCTGTGATTGGAATGACTGTCCACATAGGTTCATCCATGGCAAATTCCGACCTGAAATGGGAGATTGCACTGATAAACGAAGAAAGCAGCGTATCCTCAAAGCCACCTTTCAAGATTTTCGAATATACGGGAAGCCCTGTTACACGATGAATAACAAGAAATCCAATTAGGTTCTTACTTTCTTCAAGTCTGGTCTTCAATTCTAGAAGTTCCAAGCTTCTCTCAGTCATTATCTTGGTGTAAAACTTCCTGCTTACTTGAATGGTGACAATAATTATGAAAATTGCCAATGCTCCGATTATACCTGCTCCAAGTGTTGCATAATAGAGAGAATTAGGATCTACAATTGAATTCAAGACACACTCCTGCACAAGGGTTTCATAATTCTCCTTTGATATGACCAATCGTAATACGTAGAGACCTGCCTTAGGAATTGAAATGTTAGCAGAGTAAACACCCATGGTTTCTCGAAATGCCCCAGATTGAAGGATGTTATTGAGAGC
>JAEORG010000295.1 GCA_016841005.1 Candidatus Thorarchaeota archaeon
ATGACGCGGTCGGGGACTGCGATACATTAATAAGAAACTTTGTTATTCAAATAGTCAGTAGGTGATATTGCTGGAACATACCAAGCTTACAAAAAGTCAAAGGATTGTCTTGGACATTCTAAAGAAAAATTCCAAGAATGGGATAACACCCAGTGAGCTCCTTAGTGATGTATCATTTGCACCAAGAACAGTACGATACGCACTAAGAAAACTACTAAAATTGAATCTAGTAAAAAGAATACCCAACTTGCAGGACATGAGACAGTTTGTCTACGTTCCAGCATAAACGGGTTTTACGAACGAACGAGTGATCTTTTCGACACTAATAGCCAACTAGCTATTAGCTGTCGCAGATTGCACAAACTTAGCAAATTCGGGATGGAGGAAAAGAAATTTGCAGGGAATGAAGACGATTGACACCCTAAAAGTCCTGTCTGGCGAAAAGGCAGTGGAAGCAGTAAAAGCTTTGAATGACGAGAACCGGCGTCAGATCCTGCATGCACTTCGAGCCCGAACAATGTCGACCTCAGAGCTTGTTGAATTTCTATCAGATCCTAAGTCTGACAAAGAGGTCAAACCACAGACTGTCCGGTATCACCTCAAGGAGCTCGAGAAATGTGGTCTCATCGAACAGGATGGATACGAACCAACTGGGAATGGTGATAGTCACATCATGAAGAAACTCTGGAGAGCAACCGCAGAGAATGTCTTCATCGCAACAGGTGATATGGATGCACTCCCTGAGCGAGAATCCGATGACCTTGACAAGACTCTAGACCTCGTCAATGTCATGAGGCAGCTCGGTCTGGTATTGAAGGATGAAAAGGAAATTGATGCACTAGAGAACGACTTCGATACCCGAACTGACATATTAGTACGTGGCCTAGAACGCGCGAAAGACACACTCAAGGCAGCATGTGAGCTTGACCCAAAGCTGTACGTTATGTTTCGAAGAATTCTCAGTGTTGTCCTTCTGAATGAACAGGACTATGAAGACTACTGGACGGTAAACCGTCGTATCAATGACACACTCAGAGAAGCTCACCGTCGCGGAAAAGGCAAGAATCCTCAGGTTTTCTAATGCCGTTCATTTCTTACTATAGTCAGGATATTCTACTGTCAATAATCGTCTAATTCTGCTGGCAATCTTAGGACCTACACCTTTCACCTTCTGTAGGTCTTTCTGGTCTGCAGAGAACACTCCTTCAAGGGTTCCAAATTCAGCAAGAATACTCCGAGAAGTTACTGTATCAACACCTGGAAAGCCTGAGAGGATATACTCGAGAGTTTCTGCATCGGTTCCTCTTGATTCTCCAGAACGGGTACGGAGAGGTCTTTTTGCACTGACTTGTTCCATATGTGCAAGTCTGTAAAGAACGTTCGCTGTTTCCTCTGCATTCCTAGTCCAGAGAATAGGAATTTGAATCCTTATTGCAATCGATGCGAGTGCTCCATAAATTGAAGCAGGATTAACAGCTCTTAGCCCAACAATCTGTTCGCCCTCTATGATTAACACTGGACGTCTGTAAGCGGATTTCAAAGCAGTTAGTTGTACAAAGAGTCTACCATCTATCAAAGACTGGATAAAGTCGTTAGACTCCTTCCGCTCAATGCCAACTTCTTCTGATGCAATATAATCTCCGATTTCTAGACTTTCCCCTGAGATGACCACATCCAAACGAGTGAGTTCTCTCGCCACAGCTGTAGGAAGTTCTCTTGAATCAACAATCATTTTGATCTTATCATCGGAAGTTCGTGAGCTGAAAGTAGAATCCTCGGACGTTATCTGTGATGCGTCTTCTTCTTTTACGAATTCGTGTAGGCTGGTTTGTTTGTCATCAGGGTCTTCTTCTTCAGCTTCTTTCAATGCAGATGGCATCTTTTTCAATTTGTTAATCACACTCCAATGATAGAACTCGTCATGAGTTCCTTTTGCTACGAATATCACAACTTTTCCAGGGGTATGTCGACCAGTGCGTCCCTTTCTCTGGATATATGGGACCACTGAAGGCACACAATCATAGAAAACAACTAGATTACATTCAGGGATATCTAGACCTTCTTCTCCAACTTGAGTAGCTACAAGAACATTGAATTCATTGTTACGAAATCCATCTAGAACTTCAATCTGTTTCTTCTGAGAGAATCCTTTGTCCTTTCCTCTCGAACTCTGACCCACGAATCTACTGATTCGAACATCATCAAGCTGCTCGAGATTCTCTGCAACCTCTGCTGCAGTATCTCTAAACCGTGTAAATACCAAAATTCGTGAATCAAGGTCTACAGATAGCTGCTCACTCACTAACTCGAGCAATGCATCAGCTTTTGGATGACGATATCCCTTGGTAACAAGTGCATGTAATAGGTTCTCAAACTGTGTGAACTCGGGTCTTGAAATTAAGTCTTTGACTCCTTTCGAACTCTTCTTGTTTCGTATTTCTTCATACATACCCTGAACATAGCGAAGGGTTGGTGCAAGTCCTTGAGTTCCTATGAACTCGATAAGGTGTACTATTCGCAAGGCCGCTGTCAAATTTCTGATGAGGAAGAAAAGCTTGGGCGGTGGCTTGGTGTGCGAACCAATATCTTTTCGAACTAATCCTTGGATCTTGAGGATTTCTTTCCTGCTTAATCTTCTACTAGTAGGGAGTGAATAACCAGAATCAACAACAGGTCTGGTGTAGTCATCGAGTAGAGAATAAAGCATGTCGCGTAGGACTTCAATTTCAGATGGAAGAGTTATGTATTTGACATCACTCTCAACTGATACGATGTACTTGCGAACATCTGGATCCTTTTCTGTTCGAACTTCGACTTGGGATAATCGAAGATTTTGTTGTACAATTTTAACATGCTCTGCTTTGTGTCCGGGAGATGCTGTTAGTCCTAATGAGAGGGGATTTTTTGCTTGTTTTTCAAAGATTTCTGCTATGAAGGTATAAGCATAGTCACCAACACCACGATGTGCTTCATCATATACAATAAGCGAAACATCCTCGAGGTCATAGCTTCTTTGAATCAGATCGTTCTGTAGAGCTTGTGGAGTCATTGCAAATACACGGGCAGTTTTCCAGGCATCCCGTCGGTTCTCCGGGCCATCATGACCCGTGAGACACAATACTTCAGATTCCTGGAGGTTTAAGACACTTCTGAGGAATCTTGCTTGTTGGTCTACTAGTGGTCGAGAAGGAGCAAGAAATAGCACCTTAGAGCTAGGAAAGTCGTGAAGTCTTTGTGCAGCCGCAAGACCTGCAATTATGGTCTTACCAAGACCTGTACTCAATACAATTAATGTGCTCTCAGAGCAAGCTTTCTTTGCAAGATTCACCTGATACTCTCTATAATCCACTGTGCCTTTCTTTATGAGTGGCCAAACGACAGTTTTTTTATCAGATGTCAATCTTTCTTCACGCTACGATTGCTCTTTCTACATTCATGTGGTATTACACACTGTAAAAAGGCTCCTACATACCGATAGAATTGGAGCTGCTATAAATGTCAAAGAAGGATGACATGCCAAGTATTGAAGCTGAACTTTATGAATTGAGTATGCCCGGTAGAATTCTCGGAAAAGAAGTCCTTGATAGTAGGGCACGACGAATAGGCATTGTCAGAAGTATCAGGATCGCGCTCCATCCAACACGATCAGAGCTGATAGTGAAAGGTGCCGAAGTCGAATTTCCAGTTGATTTCAGCAAAGTGGATACTGTTGGTACTGTAGTGCAACTTAATTCGGTTGTAAACGACGCTGAAGAGATTGAAGTGCATGATGTTATCAGACTTCAGAAAGAAGTGCTCGATGACATTCGAAGCTATCTCGGTGGAAGATAGTATCTCTAGATGTTCTTACATTCTCTTTCTTAGTATGAACAAGACAACAACCCCTACTACTCCGACCAAGACTACTGCTATCACTACAGATACAAGTTGCCACTCGTCTATTGTGGTTGTATTTGCATTGGTCGTAATTGGTGCTGTCGTATTCAGTACATAACGACTATAGCTCCAAGCGCCCTCATCATTTTCTGCATAGATATTAAGTGTGTGAATTCCAACTATTTCGGGAAGACCTGTCAATTCAGTCGTGTTCGCCTCAGTATCCCAAGAATAGAGAGCTGTGTGAGGATAGTCACTGAAATAGATTTCAGGAATAGTTCCTGCAGGTTTTGCGCTCTCGTTTCCAAATGGACGTATTTCGATCTCAATCGTTGTATCAAACGGGATTGTATAATAATCCATAGGCTCTGAATGCCGACTTATTGTTTCAAATTCAATTCCTGTAGAACTCACCACAGCTTTCAGATAGTGGTTATAGGCACCTCCCCAAGGATTATCATACAACCTAGCACCACCCCCGCCAACGATAAGATGAACGACCCCATTTACAGTGATGCGATTGAAACAATGATCGTGTCCAGCAAAGAAGGTCGTGACATTCTTCTCCTCAAACAAACCTTGAAGCTGGTTTCTCTCCTCTTTGTTTGTGTCAAGTGCACTGTTGATATGAGATACCGGATAAAGGGGTTGATGAGCGAATACAAATTTCGTATCGTACTTGGTTGAAGAAAGATCTTCTTCCAACCAGTCGTATTGATTACCTGTTATTCTACTCCAGAGTCCCCATTCCTCAGTGTCTAAGCACGAAAAATGCACTCCTGCATAATCAAAAGAGTAGTATGTATCCGGTTCATTTGGTAATTCGAAGGCGTCAAAGAAATATTCTAGTCTTCGTTCACCGGCAACCTGCTGTCCATCATCATGATTTCCAATTACACCATACAACGGAGCATAATGGCCTATTGAATCTGAGATTTCTTTGAATGCGTTCCATGCCTCTGTGTTATACTCTTCCGATTCTTGAACTTCCCACACATAATCACCTGTAAAAACCACTAGATGTGGACGCTCATCTGCTATTAGGCCGGCGAGTTGTCTAAATATCCATGGTTGTCTAGTTGACATGCCTGGTCGATTGTCCCCAATCACTATCATCTTGAAAGGGTCACCATCTGCAGGGGCTGTTTTAAATGTGTAAACGGAGCTTGATGACTCGTTAGAATTCACCTGATACCAATACGTTGAATCAATTTGAAGGCCCGCAAGGACAATCCTGTGGTTGAAATCTAATGTTGCATTACTTATTGTTCCAAGCAAGCTACTATTGAGCCCATAATGTACTGTCGCATCGGTGATTCCTTCAGTACTCCAATATATCAAGGCAGAGTGGTTGGTCACAAGATTGACAGTTGGTCCTCTGATTATACCTGTTTGACTTAGTTCGAAACTGTAACCATAATCTGAGGGAATTGAAGTAAATGTAGACACTGATGATAAATTTGATAGTGGAAGTAACAGCAGCACACTGATGATCATAAATCTAGAACTCTTAGCCACCTTGACAATCAATCCTTCAGCTTCCGTAAATTGATGAAACTTGATGGTGGTTTTGAAGGTTTCAGTCAAGTCATTGAGCATCATACGAAGGTGTTAATAGCAATATTCAACAAACCCCTCCTTCGGAGCTGGTTCCATGGACCTTACTGTTGAGAAACTTGCTAAAATGATTGATCACACCGTCCTCAAAGCTGATACAAAACCGAGCAAGGTGAAAGAAATCTGTGAGGAAGCACTAACCTACGGATTTGGAGCAGTCTGCATCAATTCAATGCATGTCAAACATGCAGCTGAACTGCTCAAGAATTCTGATGTCAAAGTCTGTAGCGTAGTCGGTTTTCCTTTGGGTGCAATGACGACTTCCTCTAAAGCTTTTGAAACTAAAGAGGCCGTAGCAGATGGAGCTCATGAAATCGACATGGTGATGAGTGTAGGGTCTCTTCGAGGTGGTGATACAGAATATGTTCGAAATGATATTGAAACTGTAGTAGCTGCCGCAGGTGATGCCCATGTCAAAGTGATATTAGAAACAGGTCTTCTCATACATGATCAGATTGTTGAAGCATGTATAATCTGTAAAGAAGCAGGAGCACACTTTGTAAAGACATCTACAGGGTTTGGTCCCATGGGTGCTACTCCTGAACATGTACGGCTTATGCGTGAAACAGTTGGTCCAAAGATGGGAGTGAAAGCCGCAGGGGGTATTGGCAATTTCAAAGACGCATACAAGATGATTGAAGCTGGTGCCAATAGACTTGGAGCCAGTGCTGGTATTGCTATAATTGAGGATTTCAGGTGGTCACAATATAGCGACTCATGGATGGAACCGGACAAGCCATGCTGGGACTGCCCAAGTAGACAAGCAAGTATGGCTAAGCAGCCAAAAGAAGTGTACAAGTGGTATAAAGAGCGATGCGTGACCTGTGAGCATGCCGATGATAACATATTCTACGATTAGGAGTTGAAAAAGAGTGACTGAAGAAACCCAATCCCATCCTTATACTGAAGCCATACTTCTCTCCGTTTCGCTAACTAATGGAGAAATAAGAAGAGAAACAATTCCTGATGCTCTTTACAAGAATTACCTTGGCGGTCGAGGTTTAGGTGTAAAGATTCTCTACGATAGATTGAAACCTGGTATAGACCCCCTCTCACCGGAAAATCTCCTTATATTTGCCGTTGGTCCAAGTACTGCTACCATCGTGCCCACTGCAGGTCGGTTTGCTGTCATCACGAAATCGCCAGCAACCGGTACGATATTCGATTCCAGTTGTGGAGGATATTTTGGAGCTCAGCTTCGTCGTGCAGGTTATGCTGCAATTATCCTTGAAGGAAAATCTGACAAGCCAGTCTATCTCTGGATTGATGATGATGAAGTAGAGATACGAGATGCGTCTGCTGTCTGGGGAAAAGATGTAGAAGAAACCACAGATATGCTTCTGGAAGCAACTCATGAAAAGGCTCAGGTTGCCTGTATTGGTCCTGGAGGAGAGAACCTGATCAATATGGCAGGTATTATGAATGATAAGCATCGAGCCGCAGGAAGAGGTGGCGTGGGGGCTGTTATGGGGTCCAAGAATATGAAGGCCATAGTTGTTCGAGGCCAGAAATCCGTTAAAACTCATGACAAGGAACGACTTACTGAAGCAGTGAAGAGGGCTCGTAAACTTATCAAAAAGAATGGAGTAACCGACAAGTCATTACCTGTATATGGAACTGCAGTCTTGGTCAACGTCGCGAACGAATATGGTATGCTTCCAACAAACAATTTCCAATTTGGTAATTTCAATGATGCAGATGGTGTTTCAGGCGAGAAGCTGTTAGAGCGATTACATGTGCGCACCTACAACTGCTATGGTTGCCCAATTGGTTGCGGACGAATAAGCAGGGCTTATGGGAAAGAAGTCGGAGGACCTGAATATGAATCCTTATGGGCACTAGGACCACAATGTGGGATAAATGACCTTGAATGGATTACAGAAGCAAATCATCGCTGCAATCTGATGGGTATTGATACAATTTCTGTTGGGAGTACAATCGGGTGTGCGATGGAGCTGGCTCAGAGGGGCAAACTCGAAACACATCTTAAATTTGGGAGCACAACTGGTGTTCTAGAGATGATAGAAGATATTGCTCACAAGAGAGGTCTTGGAGCTGATCTTAGTGAAGGATCTCGTAGATTAGCCGCTAAGTATGGTGCTCCTGAACTAGCTATGCAAGTAAAAGGTCTAGAGATTCCTGCATATGACCCTCGTGCGGTACAAGGTCATGCTCTAGGTTATGCTACATCAAATCGTGGAGGATGCCATCTACGGTCCTATCTAATTGGTCCAGAGATTCTTGGTTCTCCGGTCTTAATCGACCGTGATAAGACAGAAGGGAAGGCGGGTCTTGTCAAGCTCTACCAGGATCTATCCGCTGCAATGGACTCTATGGCAGTCTGTAGATTCACAAACTTTGCATGGAGCCCCGATGACTATGCAGAGATGTTATCCGCATCATCAGGACTAGAGATGAACGGAAAGGAGTTAATCGAACTTGGTGAACGTATCTACAATCTTGAGCGTATGTTCAACAATAGAGAAGGACTAACTTCAGCAGATGATCAATTACCTCCGAGATTTTCCAAACCCTTACCTGAAGGCAACTCACGGAATAGAGTAGCTCAGATTGATGTAATGCTACCAGAATATTACAAACTTCGTGGTTGGGATGATAAAGGTAATCCGACCAAGAAGACATTGGACCGCCTTGGTATTGGCAGCTAACGATAATTCAATATGTGAGTACTTTAGCGTGCCTCTGTCACACAAAATGGAGTATGATACACCTGGCACGAAAATCCCGTCATACGAAGACTTTCCGAAGAGGCCATGCTCCGTATCTAACTAAAATCAGATTCTATTGGTGTGATACATGTAATGTCCCTCGAATCGCTGAAACAGAATGTTCTGTATGTGGTTCAAAAGCACAAGAGGTTAAACTATCGCCGCCCGGAGACCCGTTTCCTGCCATGGAAGGACATGTAGAACGTGCAATCCGGACAATAGATGCTCAGTTCGGAGAAGGAGTTGGGCAACATCTTCTTCCTGCGGACAAGACGATAGTGATGAACAAAGTGTCGTCCTTAGATGCCATGTATGAGATAATTGTAGATGGACAGATGCTTGGACGACTCAGATTCGAGATTCCTCTACAAGAATACAAATTCATACTATCTCTTGAAGGTGGTAGGAGAATTGGTGAGGTCAGCAGACAGAAGTGGGTCTCGATTCATGATGGAGTATTAAAATTCCTCAAAGATGGAGCGAACCTTCTGTTGCCTGGTGTCTTAGGATGCGATTCAGGGATTCAATATGACGACGAGGTATGGGTCATAGATTCTAATGGTAATGTAGTAGCTGTAGGTATTGCGAAGATGTCAGGTGTGGACATGGCGAAGTCCGAAAAAGGCCATGCAGTCAAGATTCGTGATAGATCTGACCCTATCAGACCTAACTACAACGCAAAAACAGCAACTTGGGATGATGCAGTCAAGGGTAATGAAGCAGATCTAGTGCAAATAGAGAGAGAGGCTGTTGAGTTTGTTAAACGGACAGTCCATAAAGTAGATGCTCCTGTAGTTGTTGGTTTTAGCGGTGGAAAAGACTCTCTTACCACATATCTTATTGTTGAGAAAGCCCTGGGTGAAAGCCCACCAATATTCTTCGTAGACACAGGTTTAGAGCTTCCTGAAACCCTTCAACACATCAAGGAATTTGCTAGCCAGCATAATGCAAAGGTCATTAGTGACGAAGCAGGTGATCAATTTTGGGAATCTGTTGATGTATTCGGTCCTCCAGCTCGAGATTTTCGTTGGTGTTGTAAGGGCTTGAAGCTTGGCCCTGCAGCTCAAACAATTGCAGAAGATCTAGAAGGAAATAGTCTATCCTTCATGGGGCAGAGAAAGCTAGAATCATTCCAACGGTCAATTGAACCAAGACTCACATCCAATCCATGGGTTCCTGGGCAGACCTCAGCAAATCCAATACAGAACTGGAATGCTCTAGAAGTTTGGTTATACATCTTCAGGGAAAAGGCTTCATTCAATCCTCTTTACAATAGAGGATATCACCGGATGGGCTGTTATCTCTGTCCATCTTCCCCACTTGCAGAACTTGCAAGTCTAAAAGAAACTCACCCTGACCTGTATAAACGTTGGAATGATACACTCACTGAGTGGGCTGATAAATTCGAATATCCATCTGAGTGGGTTTCTTATGGCTTCTGGAGATGGAAGAAGCTACCAAGTGGTCAGATGCAGCTCATAGAGAATGAGGGTCTTGATATCACAGCTGAACGACCTTCTCCAACTGAGAGCTTGAAACTTGAGATTGTGAAAGGAGTTTCTCCATGCGTAGCTGCTAATTATAGTCTTGAGGGTCAATTTTCAAGCGGTATTGATTTAGACAGAGTGTCTGATTTGCTAGGGATTTTTGGTACAGCTAAATTATCTGAAGAGCTTGGTGTTCTAAGGATCACCTCTGGCTCAAACTCAATCAATCTCTTTAGTTCTGGATCTCTTGTTATTCGAGGAGAAAATGAAAGACAAATTGAGCAGCTTGCTGAGAGAATATCTCGTGCTGTCACACGTGCCATGTTCTGCCAAGCATGTGGGTCATGTGTCCCACAATGTGATTCTGACGCGTTATATCTAAAGGATAGTAAGATTAGTGTTAATGAAACGAGATGTACGCATTGCTTGAAATGTGATAGCTGGCCTTGTCCAACGTATTTAGCATGAAATCCAGTACATATCACAAGCTTAGATATAATCCATTTTGCGTCAATGATTCAACTCGTCAAAAGAGTTAACAATACATTTCAGTGCGATTGCTATAGAATGCATATATCCACAATCCGGTGGTCATAACATGCTCAGGTCAATCTCTTTCAAGATATACGAGATGCGAAGGTATCTCATACTTACACTCGTAGTATCTATGATTGCGATACCTGTAGCAGATTATCTCGTTATTCAACGCGACCGCAATCGAAACGAAATGTATGGGGAAGCATTCTGGATATACGGCTTTTCAGTCTACGAGATGACAGATAGTGAAGTCGCTGAGGCCATGGGACCTCCATTCAATGATGGTACCCACATTCTTCCCCCATATCTTGGGAACATAACTTACGAATATCCTGTCTTTGGACTCATATTCTTCGCAATAGCGACTTGGCTTTACCCTGGAGTTGGCGGTCTACAGCCATTGTGGTTAAACTTCATCTTGGTTTTGGTATTCAACCTTAATTTGATTCTTATTGCGATTCTACTCAGGAACAAGCTATACACCGAGAGATGGGCCCGCTTGTTCTTCGCGGGATACTTCATCTATGGTCTTATCATGTCAGCAGGAGGAGGAAAGCTCGAGCCAATTACAGACTGTCTTCTTTTGATGGCGCTTGTATTGAATAAAGAGGGACAGAATGGGAAGGCAATGGTAGCACTAGGTCTCTCAATACAGACAAAGATATACTCCGTTGTCGCGCTTCCTATTTTGTTCTTATCTTCTCCTCTTTCAATTATCTGGTTTCTCATGTCCACCCTATTGACGGTCATTCCATTCATGGTTGGTGGAGCTAGGTTCGATTCATTGATTCAACATTTTCTGAATACTTCAGACTATAGCACATACATAGTCAATCCTATGTATCCTGGTTTAGCATTTGATACAACCAATCTTATTGCATCAGAACCAGCATCCTACATTTGGCCTCCTGCTCTCATCCCATTGGTCATCTATGTTGGATTTATGTTCTTCACATTGGATCGTTACCTGCCTGAGAAAGAGGAATTTAAAGCTGCATCCTGGTGGGAGCGAATTCTTCTACTCAGACCGCTTTATCTCTATATGGTACCTGCAGTTCTTTTCTTATTCAGATGGGTGATGCCATGGTATTTGTTCTGGTTTGGTGGACTGATATTTCTTTTCAAGAAGAATGAACATGCAATTGGATATCTGAAAGAAATAACAATCATAGGATTTGTTTATACGCTTGGGATATTTGTTAACTGGCCATATTTCTACCATGGGCCATTACCTGATTTCATAGCTAATTTTCCACTGGGTATATTCTCTCTCGTGCCATTAACCCTCATGATTATTGTGTGCATAATCGTCTTCGGACTATGGAGATGGACAATTAACAAGCAAGAAAGACGTGCTATGAAAATACATGAGTTTGAGAAACGTGGAGAGCTTGTCATCTAATCCGACTTAGATCTTCCGTTCTCTCTATAAAATTCGATGATTCTACTTCGAATTAAAGAAGATGAACAAAGACCATCAGCCTCCCTCTTCTCCAATCTGATGATACTTGTATCTAATCCTTTTTCTAAGAATGTTTTTTCAAGCGCTTCAATATTGGTACGCTGATCATAGCCCAATGCAATCACATCTGGTTTGATATCCATCACAATTAGGGTATGGTCATCTGTTTCGTATCCAATCACTGCCTTATCCACAATATCAAGTGCCTCTACCAGTCTTCTTCTCTGTTCTTGAGGAAAGACTGGTGGTGCGCCGCGTTCACGAGTAATGGTATCATCTCTCGCTATTACTACTATGAGCTCGCCTTCAGGACCAGCAAGTTCTCTTGCCTGTTCAAGGTAGGCGAGATGCCCAAGATGGAGTATATCGAACTTTCCTGCTGCTAGAACTCGCTTCTTCTCCATGAGTTAGACACCTATTAGCCCTGCTCCATTTAATCTTCATCTACTGCAAGGAACTCATGACCTTCAGTGATGACTTCAATTCTTCGCTTTGTCTTAGTGATTTGGCTCACATGAACGAGTCCGTTTATCTCCATTTTCAGAAGAGCCGAATTGAGTTCGGCTTCACTAGGCTCAGTACCCAACTCCTTCTTGAGAGCTCGTGAGAGTTCATCATCAAGGATGATTCCTCTTCTTTTCTGAAGTATTATCAGAATGAGATTTTTTAGGGGCATTGCATTCCATGGTGCCAACTTACATCACTATCCATACATTGTATGAGCTGGACTTCTTTGGATAACGGTTGTCTTTCTGAAGTCTTCCTCTAGTCTCCTGAATTTTTCTAGGATTTCTGGGGTTATTGAAGCATGAATTGATTTTAAGGCTCCTTCGAAGTGTCGCCAGTGTACATTTTCAATATTCATATCTTCTCTAAGTGCCAACATACCTGCTTCTCTACATAAAGCTTCAATATCTCCACCGACAAACATGTCGGTTTCAGCAACTAATCGGTTCATATCAACATCATCAGAGAGTGGCATATCTCTAGTATAAATCTCGAAAATCTGTCGTCTGCCATCCGCAGTTGGTGCATCCACAAATGCAAATCTATCAAACCTACCCGTTCGAAGGAGTGCACGATCAATCAAATCTGGTCTATTTGTGGCTGCTAGTACAACAATGTCCTTCATGGATTCTAATCCATCCATTTCTGTGAGTAATTGACTGATGACTCGCTCGGTGACATGACTATCTCCCGATGCACCACCTCTGACAGGTGCAATTGCATCTATTTCATCAAAGAATATGATTGCAGGTGCAGCAGTTCTTGCCTTTCGAAAGACTTCTCTAACTGCTTTCTCGCTTTCCCCAACCCACTTTGACAGAAGTTCAGGTCCTTTTACGCTAATGAAGTTAGCATCGCTTTCTGTTGCTACTGCTTTCGCCAATAAGGTCTTTCCACATCCTGGAGGACCCCAGATGAGAACACCTTTGGGTGGGTGAATTCCTAACCTGCTAAAGGCCTCTGGCTTCTTGAGTGGCCACTCAACAACCTCTTTGAGATTTCTCTTCTCCTCCTCCAATCCTCCTACATCTTCCCATTTCACATTTGGAATCTCAATGAACACTTCTCTTACAGCAGAAGGCTGTACCTCTCTGAGTGCTCCTACAAAATCATCTGAATTGACCTCAAGCTGGTCAAGAACATCTTGTGGTATCTCTTCCTCTTCAAGGTTTATCTGAGGAAGATATCTTCGCAATGCCTTCATTGCCGCCTCCTTACAAAGGGCATGGAGATCAGCACCAACAAAACCATGAGTAATTTGTGCCAAGTACTGTAGGTCGACTTTGTTATCTCCCTCATCTGTAAGTGGCATGCCTCTTGAGTGAATGTGAAGAACTTCTAATCTTCCGGTTTCATCTGGAACTCCAATCTCTATTTCTCGATCAAATCTCCCGGGTCTCCTAAGTGCAGGGTCAAGAGCATTCACACGATTAGTAGCTCCAATTACGACTACTTGCCCTCGAGATTTCAGACCGTCCATAGTAGCCAATAACTGGGCTACTACTCTACGTTCCACTTCACCCTGAACATCTTCTCTCTTTGGTGCAATGGCGTCAAGCTCGTCAATGAATATGATACTTGGTGCATTTTCTTCTGCATCCTCAAAGATTTTCCTTAATTTCTGTTCAGATTCACCATAAAATTTGGACATGATTTCTGGCCCATTGATGTGAATGAAATTAGCCTCTGACTCAGTAGCGACTGCCTTTGCAAGCAGAGTCTTTCCTGTTCCAGGAGGTCCGTGAAGAATAAGTCCTCTCGGGGGGTCAATACCAAGACGGTTGAAAATTTCGGGATGGCGCATTGGAAGTTCCACCATCTCTCTAATTCTCTGTATAGGTTCTGACAAACCTCCAATCTCTTCGTATGTGACCTTAGCGGGTCCGACCGCATCACCTGTAGGCTTTTCAGCAATTGTCAAAATAGTAGAATGTTGCACGACTACTGTTCCTGTTGGTTTGACTGAAGTCACCTTGAACGGGATTGCTCGTCCAAGAATTGGGATGAATACAGTGTCCTGAAGGGTGACTGGACAATTGAGTAGTTTTCTCTTCACAAACTCCTCGAATCTAGGCTCTGGACGAATTGGAACTGATGTAGGCGCAAGGGTAACGTTTCTAGCCTGTTCTTCATTTGCTCTTGCTACTGTCACTTTTTCTCCTAGACTCACACCAGCATTTCTTCTGATACGACCATCCATACGAATAATTTCACGACCCTTATCGCCTTGATATGCTGGCCAAGCAATAGCTGCTGTTACGCGCTTTCCTTTAATCTGAATAATGTCGCCTGTTCTTACACCAAGCTTTTCCATAGATACTGCATCGATACGAACGATGAATCTACCAATATCTCTGTGCTCAGCCTCTGCAACTTTGAGTATAACTTCGACCAATTTATAATCGCATCCTCTTGATGAGGGTTGGATAATCCTGAAGTAAGGATGGGCCCTCGGTAACTGTAATCCACCATAATATACAGGTTATCGTAAATGAGTATTGTTCATTCGCATATAACCGACTACAAGTTACGGTTTCCAAGTTCCGCGTGAAGCAACTTAATTTAAACTATGAGTTATGAGATAAATCACGGCGCCATTGAGATATATACGCAGTTTATTCTTAGCTACATCCTTGAAACTATTTCCACCTCGACCTGTGCAACCCCCTCGAGATTACCAATAGCCTCTTCTATATCGTCAGTTCCACCCATTGATTCTTCTCGTGAAAACCGGATCTTCAATGCTCGTAATCCAAATGCAATTGGTACGATTTCATGAGCATTAACATCTGTGCCCTCAGGAACATTCTCTTCAATTCGCTCTATGAGGTTATCTAAATCAACATCTACATCTTCTGGCATGACCTTGATTACTATGATTACTCTCGCCAAAGAACCCTCTCCTGAATATTTATGGTCCCTCAAATCCACAGTTTGGGCAGGTGTATCTGTTTGAGAAACGTCTGCATGATTCGCAGCGCCATATTTCAAATTCTCCACAGTTTGGACAGGCCATCTTAACACTGTGCTCCTTAGGAGAAACAGAACCGTGGCATGATGTGCATCTGATTGCTTTTAATGTAGACAAAGTATCACCAATGTAACTATTTTATGAGGTCTTTCGCCCCACTTTGGGGGACGATTATAAACTTAACGAAGGGGCACACGGAGCCCTTAACTAATATATGACCTAGTTCATAGAATACATCAGTTGTCTGGAGATGATTTTATGGGTACCAAGTTAGGTGACATTGTCAAATCCCAATCAATTTCGTTAGCTGACCTTAAGGGAAAAGAGATTGCTGTTGATGCTTTCAACACTCTCTATCAATTTCTTTCTATAATTAGACAACCTGATGGTACACCGCTCATGGATAGAAAAGGGAGAGTAACGAGTCACCTGAGTGGTATGTTTTATCGTAATGTCAATCTTCTAGAACAAGGTATTCTCCCGGTATATGTATTTGATGGCAAATCTCCCGAGCTAAAAGACGAAGAAAAGAGGCGTAGAAGAGAGATACGAGAGAGAGCGAAGAAAGAATGGGAGAAAGCAAAAGAAGAGGGAAGGATAGAAGACGCTAGGAAAGCAGCACAAGCAAGCTCCCGATTGACAGGCGCAATGGTTGAAGAGAGTAAACAATTACTCGAAGCACTTGGAATACCTTTTATCCAAGCTCCATCAGAGGGCGAGGCATTAGCTGCCCAGATGGCAAGGGAGCGAATTGTTTGGGCTAGTGCAAGCCAAGATAATGATTCGTTGTTGTATAATTGTCCTAGAATGATAAAGAACCTATCAGTTTCAGGAAGACGAAGAGTATCTCGCGCCAAGACATTCAAGACTATCTCACCAGAGCTAATAGATCTCGACCTCAATTTGAAATTACTAGGAATATCTCGTGAACAACTGATTGACATTGCCATGCTTGTTGGAACAGATTACAATGACAAAGTGCCGGGGGTTGGGCAAAAGACCGCGCTCAAATTAATTTCAAAACATGGTTCCATTGAGGCTATTATCAAAGATGGAGTGAAAGAGATTGATTTTCCCTATGAAGAGATACGAGCCATCTTTTTAGAACCAGAACATGCAGAGATTCCATCTCTTAATTGGGCACTTCCTGACAAGGATAAACTAACTGAAATCCTCTGTTCTGAACATGATTTTAGTGTAAATAGAGTACACAGTTCAATAGACAACCTTACACTCAGTCTAGAAGAGATTCGAGGAGATTCTCAACAGAGTTCATTGACTGACTTTTTCTAAGAGATTGAATTTTCTGATGTTCTTCCGAGAACTCTATAAAGAATGGACAAGAGGAACAATTGATAGTCAGGTGAGAAGATCCCATGGCAGCGCGTGAAAGACTGGTGGCAATCCGAGCATTGGTTGCGGATATCGTAAACGGTACTTATGATAATGATGAAGGACCTCGAGTTGTTTCACCACAAGGTATTGAACTTAGGCGGGTTATGCTAGTTGGTAATGTCGTGGATCAGATTGGAAACGACAATTTTGCAAGTATTACTATTGATGATGGAACTGAAACAATTCGAGCAAAAGCATGGGGTTCTGAAGCTAATATGCTTCAGAGCATAAGTGGGAATATCCTTGCACTAGTGATTGGTAAAATCAAGGAGTATAATGATGAAATCTACTTAGCCCCGGAGATTATACGTGAACTCGATGACCCAAATCTAATGACCGTTCATCAACTCGAGCGTCGCCAGACACTGCTCAGAATGAGAGGTAAAGAAGTTAAACCTAAGGCGAAGACGGAAGATACGGGAACACTCATGTCATATGACACATCCCAACAATCTAGTAAACCAAAAAAGACTACACCAAGCAAGACTGCCCCTACGATTAAGGGTCTCTCAGGGGAAATTCTACAATTTATCAAAGAAAATGAAGAGCCTAAAGGAGTCAGAATAGAAGAGATTGCCGAGTATTTTTCATCAAAGAAGATTGATACCTCCAAAATACAATTAAATCTGATAGACTTAGTAGACCAAGAGCTTGTCATTGAGGAAGAGATTGGTCTATATCGGACAATGAAGTAATGTAATATACTGAAACAGAACCTTCAATAACATTAGAGAGGAATTTTGATACATGGACGACTATGATAAGCTACTAGAACGTGCAAGATCCAATGTTCCTGAAGATGCTTTCAAGAGATCTGGTGAACGATTCAACGTGCCCCAGGTCCAATTGATTGTTCAGGGGACTCGAAGCATTTGGCAGAATTTCCAAGAGATATTAACTGTACTAAATCGTCCCGGAAAGGAGGTCTTGAAATATGTTGCAGGGCAGCTTGCGACAGCAGGTAATATCGAAGGAGGAAGCGCAATCTTTCAGGGGAAATTCACACCTGAGGGTGTTGATGAGGTTCTTAACCGATACATAGAAGCTTATGTAATCTGTCCAGTTTGCGGTCGTCCTGATACCCACATGGAGAAAGAAACTGGTGCATATTACCTCAAGTGCTCTGCTTGTGGTGCTAGTACCTCAATTCGACCTGTCTAAGGTGCATACTATGACGAAGCTATACATACGTGTTCGAGAAACCTTTGATCATGTTCTTGTTTCAGTATGTGACGAAGAACTTCTTGGAAAGACTTTGGTCGAAGGTGAAATAGAATTCAACGTCAATCCAGAATTCTATGGTGGAGAACTTGTTGATACAAAGACTTGTATCAAATACCTTCAGAGTGCTACTGTTGCCAATATGATTGGGACGAACACGGTCAAAGCTGCAATAAACGCAGGACTAGTGCACGAATCGGCTGTTCTCTATATTGAAGGAGAGCCACATGCACAATGGGTTAAACTCTGAGCACACAAACTAATGGTGATGCCCTGACCCACCACATAGTGCGTCTTGTCCAAATTCACTTGTTGTACCATTTAGAAAGTTGTTGATAACATCTCTAGCAGTTGTCCCTTGGCCCTTCACAACTTGCATTCCAACTTGTTGTGTGACCATATACGGGCGCCCTCCCATTCCCTGTGCAATAAGAATTTGCACGCCCTTATTTGCAAGATTAATTACTGGTTCAGCACAGCTTGAGTGTGGTGGATTAAGCAGGGTTTCAGTGTTGGTAATTTTACCATCCTCAATTGTAGAAACCAAAAATGCCTTACAATGTCCAAAATGAGCACTAATTAGACTATCCAATCCTTGAGTCCCATCTATGGGTATTGCTACTTTTATGCTACTCATCTTCATCACTCCTGAGGTCTATTACAGATTTCATATTGTTCGAATTAGGGCGTACGGAGTTCGTAATATCTTGCTCTTAAAAGCTATTTCTTACAGTTTGAAACCAATCATTCTTCTATAGCCGAAAGTAAAAGTAAAAGTGCATCTACGAAATCTCTTTGAATATCTTGACCGCACCTTGTTATCTCTGTGGAAAACCCTCTGTACTAGATGGCTTATGCCAGTCCTGTTACGATAAGGGCCATCCACTTGTCGAATTCACCAGTCCTCTCTCTATTGAAACCTGCAAGAGGTGTGGTTCCGTCAAGATTCCTGGTGGTTGGAAAACTGTTGGTGGGAAGAGTCAGGATGAAGAACGTGAAAAGCAAGTGGAAATTCTTCTTGATATGGAGATAAAGCCTCTAGTTGAAGATGTTAATATCATCTTAGAGGAGGAAAATCGACTGGATCGAGTACTGCATCTTCGAGTACATGCGATAGGACGGTCCGCACCATCTCTTGATGAACACGAAGAAGAGTATCCTCTAGAGATCAGATTCACGCATTCAATTTGCGATACTTGTAGTATGATAAGTGGGGGGTACTATGAAGCAATTCTTCAGATACGAGCTGATGATAGACCTGTCAGTGAAACAGAAGAAAAAGAAATCACAGAAATAGCTCGAGAACGTACAATTGCTGCCTATGGGAAGGACAACAAAGCTTTCATTCTGGATATCATGGAAGATAAGTATGGTTTTGATATCTACTTTGGATCTGAGCACCTCTGTAAACGAGTAGCGGAAGAAATCGATGCCCTATATCTTTCTGAACGTAAAGACAACTACAAACTTGTCAGTCAAGAACGAGGTGGAAAGGGTAAGTACAGAATAACGATTTTGCTTCGTCTTCCACGATATATCGTGGGCGACTATGTAGAAGTTTCAGGTAATCCTTGTCAAGTGTTGAAGATTGGTAAAGGCGGTCTTGAATGCTATGATTTGGTCACAAGACAAAAGTTCACTGTATCGAAGAAAAGTGCAAAATGGAGGACTATATCATTTATTACAGAAGAATCCTCGAAGAGAGCCTTTTCGGTAGTATCCAATGTATACGAACAATCAATACAGCTGATGGACTCAGAGAGCTATGAAATGCTGGAGATAGAACCTACTGAAGAGATCAAGTTGGTTGAATCCGGCATGACAATCCACCTCCTGAACTATCAAGGTAGATGGTATGTAGTTCCGTCTGAATATGACTTCATTGAGTAAGATATCAGAAGATAATGTTCGGGTTTCGTTACTCTTAAATGCCTCCCACTCGGTCATTTGGGTATCGGTTCAACAGATAGAGTTGAATCTTTTCACTGGAGGCATATTTTGTCGCGAAAAGGTAAAGGCAGAGGTGGACCATCAACCGAAGGAGAGCCATTTAGAGTAAGGACTCCAAACGAGAGAGATGGAGAACTCTTCGGAATTATTATTCAGATGCTAGGGCATGACCGAATTCGTGTCCGGTGCGAAGATGGCAACATTCGAATTGGACGAATTCCTGGAAGGTTTAAGAAAAGAGTCTGGATGCGAGTAGGTGATACTGTATTAATCATCCCCTGGGAGTTCCAGAGTGACGAAAAATGTGATGTTGTTCACCGTTACAGGAATAATGAAATCGAATGGTTGAAGAAAAGAAATATCCTCAAGATGTTTTAATTTGAGATAACGAAGCTTTTTCTGAGTCAGTTCGTAAATTCTCTCAAAAGATGTAATTACAAATTAGGTGACCCTCCGATTTGAAGAGAGTAGATACAAAACGAAAACTCATTGATGATGAGTTAGAACGCAGGAAGATGAAGCGTCGTAAAGATGACGATGAATTCAAGGTCATTGAAGGTGTAATTGATCCTCCAACAATCAAATGTCTTTACAAACTGCTGAGTCGAGATACATTCACTGCTGTTCACGGAGTGATTAGTACTGGAAAAGAAGCAAGTGTTTATCGGGGTGAGTCGTCAGACGGACAATCAGTTGCAATAAAGATATACAGAATGTCAACTGCTGAAACTGATTTCATGCGTGAATACATAATTGGGGATTCCAGATTCAAGCGAGTTGGAAAACGTAGTCGCACGTTGATTCCACAATGGGCTTTGAAAGAATACAAGAATCTACATAGATATCATACTGCGGGGATTCCTGTACCAAAACCACTCGACATCGAACGTAATATTGTTGTCATGGAATTTATTGGCGACGGTAAAAAAGGATTAGCAGCACCTCTGTTGAAGGAGGTTGAGATTCCTTCGCCAGTTTCTACGTATAATGACCTCATCAATATGATTGTGACTGGATACAAGAAAGCTGGACTCGTTCATGCGGATTTAAGCGAATACAATATTCTCTGGTGGAAAAAGAAACCTGTCATCATTGATGTATCACAAGCTGTTCTCACGGAACACGATAACTCCACGAAGTACCTCTATAGGGACATTCAAAACCTTACATTTTTCTTCAAGAAACTAGGCGTAGAAACTACTGAACCAAAAGAAATTGTAGACCATATTCTATCGGTCGGTGAATAATATTATGATGCATCATGAAACAATCAGGGTTCCAGAAGAGAGAGTGGGCGTCATAGTTGGAAGAAATGGGAAAGTACGAAAAAGAGTCGAAAAACTCACCAACACAAAGATTGAGATCACACAAGAAGGAATTGTTACAATAACTAGTCCAGAGCAAACAGAAGATCCAGTACTTATTTGGAAGGCTCGTGATATGATTCGTGCAATGGGACGTGGATTTAGTCCCAAACGAGCATTAACCTTGATTGATGAAGATGCCCGACTAATCATTATCTCCCTTCGCGATTTTGTCGGAAATTCTCCTACTCAGCTAAAACGTGTGGCAGGGCGAATTATAGGGGAAAATGGGCGATCACGAAGAGTCATTGAGGAAACTACAGAATCTCTAGTTTCAGTGTACGGAAAAACAGTTGCGATTATCGGTATTGATCCCGGACTTGATTATGCTACTAGAGCTATTACAATGCTTATCGATGGTGCTCCCCATTCAGCTGTCTATAAGTATCTCGAGAAGACTCGAAGAGACATGAATCGTGCAAAAGCGGAATTATGGACTGAAGACCTCTAGTTCCCCGTAATACGCGCTCTGAAATCATCATTCTTCCTCCTGATTTTGAGAAATATGTATAGTGCACCCTCCGTAGATATGTTCAAGGGAATATCTCCTGCAGAGTTTTTCTATAGGAATCGACAGATGGCCGGTTTTGGGAATCCAACACAGGCACTCTATACATCCGTTAGAGAGCTTATTGAGAACAGCTTAGATTCATGTGAGGAAGCTGGAGTGTTTCCAAAAATTGACATCTCGATTATAGAGGAACGGTCTGATGTTGTTTCTGTAAGAATCTCTGACAACGGTACAGGGATTCCGTCTGAAATTGTACCTGATGCATTTGGTAAAGTCCTCTTCGGGAGTAAATTTAGTTCGCGTCAACGACGCGGAACATTTGGCCTAGGAGTGACAATGTCTGTTCTTTACGGTCAAATAAGCACTGATTCTGCAGTCGAGATAACCACAAAGACAGTTAACGAACGGGCTAGAAAGTTTCGAGTCTATATAGATGTTGAAAAGAATGCTCCCATAGTGGAATTGGAGGAAACAGGTTCAAGAAACACCATTGGTACAACAGTTACATTGAAACTAAACGGGAATCTCAAACGAGCACGTGAGAGAATCCAAGAATATCTACGATTAACTGCTATCTCAACACCTTACGCTAGACTATCCCTTGAATTAGACGATTTGACATATTCATTCGGAGGCACGGTAAACGATCTCCCATCGTTCCCATCAATTTCCAAGCCGCATCCGCGTTCAGCAGATATGGAAGTACTTCGCAGATTAATCATCCAAAACCCAGACATACGATTGCAAGACTTTCTCATTTCGTCTTTCCAACAGGTAGGTACAAGAACTGCCAGTAGATTTCTAAACTTTCTCAATCTAGATGGCCGCCAACTAGTAAAGAAGTTGTCTAGGAAAGATCTGATTCATCTCAGTAAATCCCTTCGGAACTACGATGATTTCGGTCGACCCAGTGCAGATTGCCTGAGTCCAATAGGCAAAGAATCATTTCTCTCATCTATCAGATCTGATTATCAAACATCTCAAGTATCATACTCTGCCCGTGGTCCGCTAGAATGGGAAGGATCTCCCTACATTATTGAAGGTGTATTAGCAATTGGAGATCAATTTCCTCTACGAGATATACCCTCGCTTGTCAGATTTGCAAATAGAGTCCCTCTTCTATATGATAGTGCTGATGATGTATTTTCAAAGGTACTTAAGCAACTAACTTGGAGTCGGTATGGTGTTGGAGTGAAAGTTCCTGTTGCACTGTTTGTGCATTTCTGTTCAACACGTGTACCATATTCAGCTGCAGGAAAACAATCTATTGCATCCGTCGCAGATATTGATACGGAGATTTTGTCTCTCTATAGAGACCTTGGGCGTCGATACAATAAGATGACTAACAAAGCAAGACAAGCAGGACGATATCAAAGGAAGCGACGCGAATTCTCAAAGACCTTTAACCTTCTCATGAAATTCAGTATGGAACTTGCTGGTACATCAAAGATGCCTAAAACCGAATCGATGATTGACAATTTGTTCGAGGTGGATGAAGGTGTATAGTACTATAGACCCCATCGATTCATTGACAGAGCTTGGAAAGAGAATTCTAATGAGTATTGAGAGTGGTAAGTTTCCAGTGTTAAATATCCCAGACAGAAGTACAAAGAATATTGTAAAAGATATCAACACAGGTCAATTTCGATTAGGTAATACAAAGACATGTCGTGATGCAGCCAATCAGAAACACATCAAGAGTTTCATGCAACTCATGTGGGTTGCATCCTATGCTAAACAGCTCCTACAAAATGAGCGAACAAGTTCGTTACGTGACCTATATTATTCAAGCGAGGCATTTGATGTTGAGTTTAAAAATCAGGCTGAATCAGATAGAATTGTAGCAGATTTGGAATCATTAATTGGTTATTCAAGAGAAGACTTCGGCATATTTCCAGAGGAGCATTCTTCTATTTATGGCGAAGTTATCATGAAGTACACAGTACCTGGATATGAAGGTCGTGAGGTTGATCTCACAGTAAGTCCTGATGGATTACCAATTGGGTCCGCACTGATGACTGCTGAGCCGGTGAGCACGAATGCGAAATTCATACTTGCAATTGAATCAGGTGGTATGTTTTCACGTCTCATCGAAACACGGTGCTGGTCGCGATTTGGTGCAGTACTTATACATCTAGGAGGGCAAGCACCAAGATCAACTAGGCGTCTGATGCGACGCCTTCATGAAGACCTAGAACTCCCTGTTGTCATATTCACTGATGGTGACCCATGGGGGATGCATATCGCACAGGTAATCAGGACCGGAAGTGCAAATGCAGCTCATATTGATGGATTAGCAATTCCTGAAGCCAAATGGATAGGGGTGACTGCGAATGATATTTCCAATTACTCTCTTCCAAGTGAAGATATGAATAACAAAGATCTACGGCGTCTTGATGAATTATCAAGAGATACTCGATACCTGTCGGGAGACTGGTTAGGTCAGATTGAATCATATAGAAAACTAAGGAAAAAAGCTGAGCAGCAGGCGTTTAGTAGATATGGAATGGACTTTGTTGTTGAAGAGTATCTCCCTCAGAAACTTACTCCCTTGATATGATTACGTAATCAAAACCGGCCAGCCAAAGAGAAAGATTGCAATCGAGATATATGCTAAAAGAGCCTGTACTAAAACAAGCACAATGACGTTTCTCTTCTCAGTAATTTTCTTTGATATCGAAGGAAGAATCCAATACATTGTATATGGTCCAGCAACTTCAAGAGTTCCATCTTCTCGTGGTGTGGCAAATTTAACCCAATTCTCTTTTGAAATTTTAACATGAACTCTATATACTAGATATAACAAGAAGTTGACCAAGAATGGTACATAGAGTACGTATGCAATTCTATCCATATTTCCAAGGATTAATGCTGCTGCCATGGTGGCACCAATTGGAAGCCTACCCACATCTCCGGGAAGGACTTTTGCAGGGTATCTATTGAAGACTAGAAATGCCAAACATGCCCCAAGAAGTGCGGCTGCTACAATTCCCGCATCGCTCTGACTAATGGTAAGTTCTGTTCCTGTAGCCATTGGCCTAAGTAGTACATAGATGACCACAGCAGAAGAGTTTACAGCAGCAAGTGCCGCTTCTAATCCATTCATTCCTCCATACATATTCGTTGAGTCAATAATGAAGGTCATCATTAGAGGAACTACAACGAGTGGATAGACAAATCCCAAATCTAAAGTCCCTATAAATGGAATAAACATGGTTGACGTACCTACTTGCATCACAACCATAGGAATTGATGCGACCAGCGGTAATAGGATCTTGGTCCTATTTCTAAAGTCAAAATTATCATCAAGAATTCCAATCATACCAGCCATCAGAATAGACACAAGGGCTGCTAATAAACCAGAACTCACTGTTCCCTCTTGAAATGTTGTAATTCCAATTACAATCAACAATGCGAAGACAATTGCAAAGAGAACAAGAAAACCACCGCCTTTAGGAATAACTGGTCTATCTGGTTTATGCACGTCAATTCCAGAGATGTTCTTTTCCTTCAACATACGAATCGTACCTGGCATAAATAGAAGGACAATGAATAATGCAAGTACAAGAGCGATGAGGATAGTGAGCATTCAGTAGTTCTCCTTATCTGGTCCAGTTTCATTCCTATTGATACACTTTTCGTTGAACGATGCTAGGTACAATGATTATTCCAACGGAAACTATTTTAACGAACCAGAAGCTGGAGCGCATCGTTCATAGGTCCGGCCGTATAGGTAATTGATGACCTATGGGTACTAACGGTGATTTGAATTGGGTCTCTTGAAGCAAAGAATCGCAACTGCACTACTCTTGACATTCCTATTCACAAGTAGTGTTATGGCAATCGTACCAATAGATAGTACATGGGACTCAAGTATGGCGGCACCTGAATTGGCAAATCAGAATAAACTTTCAGAATCGCTGCTAAACTTGACAATTCCGTATGTAGACAGACATTACGGAATCCCTGATGGAATAATCGATCCTAAGGAGTATGCATCCAACTATACAGACCCGATTTCAGGAATCACCGTATATCTTGAGCAAAATTCCACAGTACTGTTTGTTGGCTTGGAAGCAGAAACCACTGGCTGGATTGGTCTTGGCTGGAAGAACTATACAGACAATTTTCAAAGCGAAGGCCTGAATAACTCTGATTTAATTATCGGATACACACCCGGGACCGTCTATGACAACATTGAGCGTGTTAGCCCTGATGATACAGTAACAGTGCACTATATCTTAACACTACGCAATGGTACTTTAATTCAGGAGGGCAATGTTCCTGGCGATGATTCGACCACTCCCATTTCCGAAGAATCTCTCTTACAAGCTTACAAAGATGAGATTATTGGAATGCGAATTGGAGAGGTTCGGCATTTCATTATTCCAGCAGAAGAGGGGTACAACCAACCTGATCAATTGCTTTATGGATACGACTTGGAATATGTGATCACTCTTACCAGGATAAATAGCAATTATATCAATCCTGGCGATAGGAGCGAGATTGTGTATAGCGATGAATATGGTATAAGTACCTACCAGCATCAACCTGACACAAATCAGAGTCGAGTTCTCTTAGCAGATGGTAGTGATAATGGTCAAACCACACGTCTGGAATACTTCATTCAGATGAACAGCACAGACAATCACGACATACCATTTCTGAACTCCACAGACATATCTTATCCATTCTTCCTGATGTACGGAAATACAGAGGATATCTATGATTTACCCGCTCAGCACTCAGAATGGGTAACTCCTATAAAGATGACATTTCCTTCAAATACTGGCCCTGATATCATCATTAACAGTCCGGAAAATGGAAGTACACATGGATATGTTTCCAAATTATCCATAAATGCGACCGACAATACATTTGTACGGAGAGTTCAATATCGAGTTAACGATGAGAACTGGACTGAAATTGAATATGATTTCAAAACCGGCCTTTGGGAAGATTCGATAGACCTTACAGAGTATGATCCAGGAACGCAGACTATTTGGGTCAATGCAACTGATGCATCCAATACAACAACCACCAAGTCCATTGGCATCATTGTTGACCGACCTTATGCCCCCCTATTAGGAATGAAACTTGATGTCGTACGAACGTATACGACCAAGTTATATCATACTGCTGAAGTACGTGATGTCTTTACTGTTACAAATAATGGCTCTGCACCAATCAATGCGATTGAATTCTTTATGACAGAGGAATATGCAAAGCTGATGCTAGCTATCAGTGCTTCAGATGGGACTGCCAATAAACTTGAAATCATTCAATTAGAAAACTATCAACAATATTATCATTGGAGAGTATACTTCTTTGAACCTATTGGCTTTCAAGAAGTGTATACATTCAGTGTTGTCAGCTATTACCACTCTACTCATACTATGATTGACTTTGATACAAATTTGTATGAAGTTACATTTCCAAAGTTGCCCACAGTACCATATGTTCTAAGGCGCGCTCAGTCTGCTATTGAGTTCAGAAGTGGTGATAGTTTAGAAGGTGACGATCCTGGGAATGTTTGGACAAATCTAGCTCCAATGCAAGATGATGTAATGACATTCACCATGAACTCTTATACACCCTACATTTTTGCAGATAGGCAGACCGATATCACTCTAGATCCATGGGGATGGATCTACTATCATGAAACTATCTATATGGAGAACCTAGGGAATACAAAGGAGAATGTTTTCACATTCACTATTCCCACCTACACAACAACAGTCACAATCTACGATGAGGTTGGTGTTCTTGCAAATACTCAACCTGGTGGAACATGGCAGTTGAATACAACTGTGGACCTGCAAATCAATCTTCTAAAAGACCGATTTGGTGACAATGGGTTCTGGCCAGGTTACAAATATACTTTCTATATTGATTACAAAGTTCAGATTGCTGGTTATGACGAACAGGTTCCTGAAGGTAACCACATCGAATTTCCAATGGGTCTTTTTGGTGATGTTCCCGTAAGGACTCACGAGGTGAACCTAGTTGTCCCATATTCAGTGTCGGTAGCTGATATTTCCGGTGACTATCGTTTGCTTTATGGTATATTCGATTCGACTTTTCAATACGAGGTCTATAACACAACTAGGTATAATGCTCCTCAGATTTCTCTTGTCTACACAATGACACTCTCGACTGCAGCACGACCAGTTCTCTTCTCATTACTCATAGGACTTGTTGCAAGTATCTATGTTCTTCTCAGAAGAGTTGAATTTGAAGAAGGAACCGATTTATCCCGAGAAAGAGAACGAGCATCTGATACTAGGCAAGCAGGAGCTCCTATTGAGATATTATCCGATTTTGCAAAGACTTACTCACGTAAGACTTCTTTAGCAATGGACCTTGAGAAACTTGAGTCTGCAAGAAGGAAGGGCAAGGTACGTAAGAAGGAGTTCATGATTCGTGAGCGTGATTTGAAATCACAGATTCAGGAGATTGACTCCGAGCTACCAGCTCTCAAAGAGGAGCTCTCGAAGTTTGGTGCTAGATATCGAGATCTCATCTCACAGCTTGAACTTCAGGATGAGAAAATTGAGGGTGCAAAAGCTGGTTTGAAGCAGTTGCTGATTCGAAAGAAGAAACAGAGGATTAGCAGAGCGGCATTTGAGAAGTCAAGACAAGACTATCTTAAGACTATCAAACGGGCGACAACTGCTACTGATAGAATCTTATTGACGATTCAGGAAGAAGCAGGAGAAATCTAGTAAATTCCCTTTGCGGAAGT
This sequence comes from Candidatus Thorarchaeota archaeon, assembly GCA_016841005.1. The sequence continues at coordinate 28,373 of JAEORG010000295.1, forward strand.
CTTATCAAACTCTAGGGGCCCCTTTGGGGTCCCTTCGAGGTCCTATAAAATGAATAACCATCATGTACTCGAACGAGAGAAAGTCACTCCTCGCGAATTACTCAAACCTAATACCAAAGCTCTAGAGATGTATCAATATCTCCATGGGGCTCCAAAAGTACAATCATATCTGAGGACAGCTAATAGAATGGCAGTTTCCAGGCTCGGATATACTGACCATGGTGCAGTACATGCAGAGGTAGCAACTTGGAATGCGCTCCGCGTTCTCGATATTCTTGATGTAACATTCAAACCTAATATAGTAGCAGAAGGTATTGGTGATTCTGATGATGCAAGACTAGTGGTTCTCGCATCAACTTACCTCCATGATCTTGGAATGGTTATTCATCGGCAGGAGCACTATCAGGCTGCAATTCAACTGGCTCAACCAATTTTAGAAATGAAACTAGACCACATCTACGATGACCCGGGTAAATCTGCTGACATCTTATCGGCAATATTGCATGGTATATATTCACATGAAGATGATATTCAATGCTTAACCCTTGAGGCAGGTATCACGAAGATAGGCGATGGATGTGATATGACAAAGGGCCGAACGATGGTCCCATTCCATCAAGGTAAGGTCGACATTCATAGTGTAAGTGCAATGGCGATTAATGACGTGATATTGGAGAAGGGTGAAGACAAGCCTTTGAACATCACAGTTGCTATGGATAATCCAGCAGGAGTTTTTCAGGTCGAAGCTGTTCTCGTAAAGAAAATATCAACTAGTGGTTTGAAGGACCAAATCAACATCGAGGTCCTTGTCAATGGTGACCGACTTGTTCTTTCTCAAGTTCGACGGCTTCATCGGGATCATGTTGGAAGCGATGTTGGTGAGATTCCTGTAAGTAGGATGTCCAATAAAGCAGATTAGAAGGTTTTGTCGGATTATTGATTAGTACTCACTCCTATATTGCATATGGTAGTGATATTGAATAGACAACAAAAAGATGTCGAGTTCTTTAGGTCATGGAATCAACATAGAAACATCTATTTCACAAGATTAGTAATCGCCATTATCTCAATCTTTGGGCTCTCTTTAATTGGTTACATTTTGTCCCTTCTGAATTTCATACACCTAATCATGATTCTTCTTTTTCTTGGACTTTCTGCTCTACTATATTCTATTTATTTTGTTATTAGAAATCCACCAAGAAACGCCTCATTACAATGAAAAGAAGTATCCATCATTGGAGTGCGAAGCAACAAAGTAGAAGTTGGTGGCCCCGCCAGGACTCGAACCTGGGTCGCAAGGACCAAAACCTCGCATGATGGACCGCTACACTACGGGGCTATTCAGTTGTGGTTTTACGCAGCAAGCCCGAAGGGAATTCCATTCTTCAGAATTGAGGAATCTATCTTTTCCTTCCATCTTTCAAGGAACTTAGTTTCTTCGATATGTTGCTTTCCTGTCATTCGCAGATTGTCGGGCAACATGCAGGCAATACCGTCAATGACAGGGTACCAACGACCACATTTTGGACAAGTCAAGAGTGCTTCGTCAATCTCTTCAACCTGCTCGTCGTCGAGTTCGACCTGGTGAGCCTCAAATATCTTGAGGTTTAGCTCATTTCTGCACTCACTTGAGGAGCAGACGAGCATATCCATCAGCCAGTGTTTCATCTTAAATGTCCCCTGTGATGTAGCGTGGGTCTATCTAGATGATTTAAAAATAATGCTACGTACTATTCACTCTTTGGGACAATGCGAAAGGCTAATTGGAGGATGCTATCCGTGCAAAACCAATACAGGATGGTCGGTGTACATTAGATGAGCTGGAAACATCCGTGGATTCCCGTAACAGAGGAATTACAACAGGAGATGATGAAATCCATTGGAAAGATGGATTTCGAAGACTTATTCTGCAACATTCCAGAGAAATTCAGATTGCAGCGAGATTTGGACCTACCGGATTCTCACTCTGAGATGGAGGTCATTCAGCGGTTAACTGAGCTATCTCTGAAAAACAAACCTGCAAACAACGGAAGAGTCTTTCTTGGTGCAGGAATCGCACCACACTATATCCCAACCACAGTGTCCGCACTTGCTGGAAGATCCGAGTTTGTCACATCATATACAAGCTATCAACCAGAGATAAGTCAAGGAATGCTTCAGACTTTATTCGAATATCAGAGCTTATTGGCAGAACTACTTGATATCGATGTTGTCAACAGTAGTATGTACGATATGGCCACTGCCCTTGCTGAGGCAGTTCGAATGACTGTTCGCGTGAAGAAACGAAACAGGTTTCTAATGCCTGGTTCAGTCAATCCAGAACATCACAAAGTAACACTGACCTATACTGAACCTGTTGATATTGAAGTCATGAGAGTAGATTATGACCAAGATACCGGACTTATATCAATTGAAGATCTGAAACAGAAATTGGACGAAGATGTGGCTGGTGTTTACATTGAAAATCCGAATTATTTTGGAGTACTTGAAACGCAGGTCGATGAGATTTCTAAGATTACGCATGATGCTGGTGCCTTATTGGTTGTGGGAGTAGATATTACCACTCTTGGAATAATACGACCACCTGGAGATTATGGAGCAGATATCGTAATATCTGAAGGGCAACCCCTGGGTGTTCCAATGTCATATGGAGGCCCATTACTTGGAGTATTTGGCTGTAGAATGGATAGAAAACTTGTGTATCAGATGCCCGGAAGACTTGTAGGGCTTACAAAAACATCCGAAGGACCAGAAGAACGTGGTTTTGTACTTACTCTTAGTGCAAGAGAGCAACACATACGAAGAGAAAAAGCTACTAGCAATATATGCTCAAACCAGGCCCTAATGGCTGTGACTGCTGCAATACATACTTCGTTACTCGGAAAGGTTGGTTATAGACAACTTGGAGAATCAATTCTTTACACTGCAAATTATGCCGCAAAGAAACTGAATGAAATCAAAGGTGTACACGCACCAGCTATTGGCCCAACGATTTGGAAAGAATTTGTTGTTCAATTTGAAGACTCTGTTACTGCAGAAGAGGTACATACAAAGTTGCTAGAAAACGGATTTCATGGTGGAAAAATTCTCGTAGATGACTTCCCTGAGTATCCTGAATCAATGCTGTTTTGCTTCACAGAAATTCATAGTAAAAACACGATTGATGAATTAGTGGATACTATTCGTGGTATTGTAGAGGGAGGTGTCTAACATGACTCCTGATGCAGATTCTAACAGATATCGACAAGCCTATTGGAGAGAACCCACAATCTTCGAGATGTCTGGAAAAGGAGTAGTAGGTCATAAATTCCCAACAATTGACAAAGAGATGACAAAGACTGTAGGAGATCTAAAAGACCTAGTCCCTCAATCATTGAGGAGGAGAGAAGCTCCCAATCTTCCAGAGGTTTCAGAACCTGCTATCGTTAGGCATTACACAAGACTATCTCAGATGAACTACTCTGTATCTCAAGGAACATATCCTCTTGGAAGTTGTACAATGAAATACAACCCAATACAAAATGATGTTAGCGCGAGTCTTCCTGGATTCGC
>JAEORG010000296.1 GCA_016841005.1 Candidatus Thorarchaeota archaeon
AATTTAATTTGACATACTCAAGGATTTGTTCATGTAACTCTTTTGTTAAATCAATGTTCTCATCTAGTTCTGTAAAAATGTCATCCTTAGCTTGTGATGGTATTTCCGGTGTTTTTCCAGTTAGTTTTGTCATGTTATGATATCTGTTAAGCAGATGGAGTTCCATATAGTGAGAGTCTGAAAGCTCTTGGATGATTTCTGGAACAAGGTATATTTCATCCTGATATTCTCGAATCTTACCAATTATCATGACGGTATGACCTAATTCAACTTCTTTCAGGAGTAAAGCATCGGATTTCCAACCTTTTACTCGAATTGTACCGGTTCCATCGTCAACTGTAATACTAGCAAATCCATCTTTACGATACGGATCTTTACTTACTGTACCAATCAAGACAACTCGTTTTAATTCGACCCCTTCTGGGGTGATAACACTTGGACCATCATTTTTCTTATATGTTCCATTAATTATGTCGGATATTGTTGCTCTAATTGCAGTTGTTCTTCTGAACGGCATTTCATTCAACCTCAAGTAGTGTAACTACATACTATTACCAACTGGAGAAGTAATAAAGTCCGAAAAAACGGTTCAAAGCATCATTTGCTAGCTTCGATTAGTTCGTCAATCGCTGTGAGGAAAGTTTCTACATCTTTCTTATTATTATAAAGATAGAAACTCGCTCTCGCCGTTCCTTTTGTCGGCTCAATACCTAATTGATAATGGAAGGGGCCAGCACAATGCCATCCCGATCTCACCATGACTGCATAATTTTCGTTAAGAAAAGTAGCCACATCATGAGCAGACTCGACGGTAGCAACCGTGAATGTACAGAGACCTGTCTTGATAGATATATCATCAGTACCAATTATCCTGATGTGCTCGTTGTCTTTGAACGCCGCTATTACTTTTGATAGAAGGGTTCGTTCATGTTTCTCGATTTCATGCATTCCAAGTCTTTCAAGATACTCAGCTGCAGCTCCTGCCCCTATTGCACCTGCATAGTTCTGTAAGCCCGCTTCGTATTTTTCTGGAGGCGGAAGATATTCAGGAAGTATTTGCCCGTTTTCATAGCGGACATCACTTACAGTGTCTCCGCCCGTTAGAAACATGTCCATGTTCTCAAGATGTTCAAGTTTACCATAGAGTAAACCCATTCCTGTAGGCCCACACATCTTGTGAACGGAAATTGCACTGAAATCTACATCAGACTTTTTCATATCAAGAGGATGGTGTGGTGCATACTGTGCATCATCGGACATGACCAATACACCTCTATCATGTGCTATTTCGATTATGTCTTCTAATGGAGCTACAGTACCAGTGACATTGGATGAATGAACTACTGAAACCAATTTTGTTTTGTTATCAATTGCTTTCTTCCAATCCTCAATATCGAATGTACCATCAGATTTAGCCTCCACAATCTCAATCTTAAGGTTATCACGTTTTGCTCGTTCCACAAACGGCAGCGAACCACTGTGATGCTCGAGAGAAGTTGTGACGATTTTTGCATCCTTAGGTAATGCGATACAATTGGCTACAATGTTCAAAGACTCAGTGGCATTTCTTGTCCAGATACATTCTTCCTTGTGCTCTGCATTGATAAAGCTCCTGAACTTTTCCCGAGATCCTGTATATGCATTCGAAGCTTCTTCACCTAATGTGTGAATACTACGACCACCGCAAGCTGGAAATTCTTCATAATACGCATTCATTGCATCAATTACTTGTTTTGGTTTTAGAGCCATGCACGCACTGTCAAGATAAACAAGTGGATGTCCGTTAATAATTCTCTTAAGAACAGGAAAATCTTCTCTCACGTCTAGCATATTTCTACCCCCTCACGAGCTGCCATCTATAGCCACCCTTTCCACATTTCCTTGTAATTAATCTACGTTCCACCAACTGATTGGCAGCTACCACGAAAGTATCGCCTCCTGCACAGTCTGTGCAGAGTTCACTGAACTGTTCATCTCGCGCCATTGCCAAGATTTCAGAAGTTGTCAATGAATCGGTGGACTCCAGAATCTTTAGTACACACTGTGCGTTTTTGGAAAGGTCGGTCATTGCATGAGCTGCGAAAACATGCCATAATATGAAACCTTTGCTTTGGTATAAGATTACTTAACACAATGCTTAAATGAATCCAGATATCGGGAGGCTTGTTCTGTTTCTTTCGAACCTAGCTTTGGTACGGTGAAATAGGCAGAGGTGAACATTTTGGGAAGAAGAAGACGTCAAAAAATTCGACGAAGACCACAAAAGAGGATACCAGATGTGTACCCATGTCCACGATGTGGAAATACAGCAATCAAAGTGGATTTAGATAAGAACAACGAGTGGGCTACAGTCAAATGTGGTTCTTGTGGATTAGAGATGAATATAGATGAGGTCAATGCTTTGACTGAACCAGTAGATATCTATGGCTCATTCATTGATCGATTCTACGAAGGAAGACAATCAGCGTAAATGTATAGGACAGTCTTCAATGTTCAGCAACGATTATAAGTAGAATAAACACGGAGGCGCTCGATTTCGATGCAGACAGAACTACAATCAATTATTAGTATCCTTCTGAATGCCATGGGTATTTTTGCATTACTACTCATTTTAGCTTATACAGTCTATGGCGAAGAGGAAGAAGAGTAGTATTAGAAGGAGGCGTTTCCTCCCTTGGACTTTATAGAACTGCTTCATCAATCCTTCCAAAATGTTGGGGCATATATGACTAATCTAGATGAGATTAGAGAGTTGATTGATAGTATAGAACCAGATTCAGCTGAGAGAATATTGAAACAACTGGAAACTGCACTGAACGATGCTCCAACCACATTGAGTACAGATATACGCATCTTGATAAACGAATTCAAACACCTCTTAAAATAGAGGCGACCAGACTAATGGGTGTCTTTGATCTTCTGGATAGTAAAATTGTTAGCTTTCTCCAATCAAACAATGTAGTGAACCCAACTTCCATTCAAGACCAGGCAATACCACTGATAATGGAGAATGAGAATGTTCTATTACTAGCGCCTACTGGAAGTGGTAAGACCGAAGCAGCTCTATTAGCTCTCATTGATAGACTTGTAAGAATGAAGAATGAGAGAGAACTTTTTGGATTCTATATCATCTATATTACACCTCTACGAGCACTGAATAGAGATGTATTCAAACGCATTGAAGAGCTGTGTGACCTCCTCGGAGTTACTGTTGCAGTGAGACATGGTGACACCTCCCAATATTTCCGAAGAAAACAAGCAATACACCCGCCTCATCTACTCATAACAACTCCTGAATCATTGCAAGCAATTCTTCCTGGCAAGCGATTGAGATATCATCTGAGGACAACTTTTGCAATAGTAGTAGATGAGATTCATGAACTTGCAGATAGTAAACGGGGAACACAACTTTCCTTGGGTTTGGAAAGGTTAGAGAAACTTGTTGGAACACGTGTTCAAAGAATTGGTCTTTCAGCCACGGTTGGTAATCCGAAAGAGGTTGCACAACTTCTTGTTGGAACTCATAGAAATGCTAAGACAGTCTGGAGTGGCTATAAAGACAAAGTACAAGATTTGAGAGTGGAGATGCCCACTCCTACTGATGTTGACAAAAGAATATCCCGAAAGATTTCGTATCCAAGACATTCTACAGCTCGTCTAAGGCGAATAATAGAACTTGTGGACATGCATCAATCAACTTTGATATTCACAAACACTAGATCGTTTGCTGAAGTACTTGGAGCTAAGATGCGGCTGCTTAAGCCGGGATTTGATTTCGATGTACACCATGGGTCACTTGCAAAGAACATAAGACTGTCAGCTGAAGACCGTCTGAAAGAGGGCGTTTCTAAAGCGATTATTGCAACTTCGAGTTTAGAACTTGGAATTGACATTGG
>JAEORG010000297.1 GCA_016841005.1 Candidatus Thorarchaeota archaeon
AAACCGATTGATTAGATTGGGTATTCCTCTCGTAGTGTATGTCATATTTATTTCACCTGTGACAGAATTCATTGTAAGAAATTATGCATACAATCAAGATTGGACATTCGCGGAAGTCATTATTAATCGTATAAACGAGATAAATATTGGAGTTGATCATCTATGGTTCATTCTTGCTCTGCTAATTTTTTCAGGATTCTATGTTCTCTATAAAAAGATACGACCAATGTACATACCACATAGCGAGAAACCGTTCCCTAAGAATAGAATGATTCTTGCTAGTATTTTAGTAATTGCAATAATCACTTTCGCTGTGAGAATAATCAGTCCTGTCGATACAGTGTATATCTTGAATTTCAAATTTGGTCACTTTACTTCCTATGTATTCATGTTCTGGTTTGGTATCTTAGCCTACCAAGGAAAATGGTTCGACAAATTACAGAGCGCTCAGGCTAGACGTTGGATAGGAATAGCAGTTTGTGTAGTGATTGCACTCCCAATTCTTCTTATACTAATGATTGATTCATCCGCTCCAGACATCACTCCTTTCATGGGGGGGTTAACTCTAGAATCACTGATGTTTTCAATATGGGAGTCTTCTGCACTTCTATCAATTACCATTGGTACCCTCTATGTATTCAAAACTAGGTTGAATAGAAGCAATAGGATATTGATGAATATGGGAGGGAGTGCATACACGGCATACATCATTCATGTTATCATTATCATTGGATTCCAAATTCTACTACTACCCATTGTTATGCCGGCTTTCTTTAAAGCAGTAATTGTAGCAGTGGTTTCTATTCCTTTGATATTTGGTTTGAGTGCAATGATTAGAAAGATACCTGGATTCTCACGGGTTCTAGGTTAACTCTGTATCAAGTAGCTGAGCAGGAACCCCTCTCTCTCCTACCAATCATTGTTCTTTAGAACTATAGTCTTCGGAATTAATCGAAGGATATGGTACATACTAAATATTTGGTTTTTATTTAGGAATCTAATTTCTATTGTCTACTCCTATCACTATTGATTGCAATGAGATGTTCTTGATGTAAGTTAAGCATTTATGAATAGCATAATTCCCATGTTGGATGGTAAGTATGAACTAATTCCATAATCTCGGTATAGTCTGCCTGGCCAAAGAAAGGTCTTGGACATATTGCTCCATTAGGGTCATTGTATACAGAGAAGTGAATATGAGCGCTCGCCCCTATTCTAAGAAGGTAGCCAATCTGTTCTTCCTTTCCAACCCAATCTCCTTCTTCAATATCAAGCATGGAAAGCTGACGATCTTTGTCAACCGAACTATTCGTGAATGGTTCGAATACGTAGCCGATGATGATTGATTCATTGAATCGGATACGAATATGAATCATGTACTGATTATACGTATTGGCTGGATCATGTGTTACACTGATTTCCTCCACAAGTCCTGGAGCAGCGGCAATAACACTTGAATCATTGATGAGGAAGTAGTCGATGCCATTGTGAATAGCACCCCAAGGACAATTGATGCTCTCACTATATCCTCCACGGAAATCGTGATTATCCGATCTATTAGAATAAATCACTCCCATATCATTCAGCGCCGTGGAGTCATACCTGCCGCCATTATCAAAGGTGTCAAATGGATTGGTAAATCCATCACCATTTGAATTCTGGAAATAAAGTAGTAGAGTTCCACATATTATTCCTATTAATAGAATAGCGACAACATAGGATCTTTTCATGTGATGTGTGTCTTTGTTCAAACTAAAAAGCTCTCTGCTTCTCCTTGTCACAGAAATTATTGTTCCTTCAGATTAGCAATAATAGAGTCATTTTGATTCAATGAAAGAGTAGGTTATTGTGTTGAGTAATATGGATCATAGATAGTCCGCAATAACTGATACTCTCAGAACCACACCGTTCCTATTTCTTTATTCTGTTGGTTATGAACACGTCAATAGACGATTTTACTTTCTTTTTGTAAGATAGAAATATAAGCCGGATTACAATTTTTAGCGAATAATTTCTTTTACGTGAGGAGAAACGAATGGTCTTTAACCTATTTGACTTAGTTGGACTACCAGGTCTGTATTGGATCTGGGATATTATTGCTTTCTTCATCTCTTTGATCGTTATCCTGATGCTAGTACAGATAAACGCAAAAATTGAGCAGAGTGGAAAACTTTCAACAGATGTGACTAGGAAGGTAATTCATATCTTTGCAGCTCCATTGTGGGTGCTGACATGGATGCTGTTTTCCGGAGAATGGACTAGTAGATACTTGGCACTAATCGTCCCTCTATTCTTTGTCCTTCAGTTTGTAATGATTGGTACTGGCAAGGTGGAGAACAAGGACTTCGTAGATTCTATGTCACGAAGTGGAGATCCGAAAGAACTCCTAGGTGGAACACTCTATTACGCATTGCTCATGGTATTCTTCTGTATCTCCAGCTTTTACTATGGAAATGGCACAACCAGTCCTTTGGCACTCATAGTATTTGGATGCCTTGCAGGTGGAGATGGTCTAGCAGATGTAATTGGTAGAAAGTTTGGTGGCGAGAAGAAATTTGGTATCGGTGGATCTGAGAGAACCATCGCAGGTTCAATTGGAATGTTCATTGGTTCGTTCCTATTCAGCTTCGTACTAATGTTCTTCTTCTCGTTTGAGATTAATGCATGGAATCCAATTGCCTTACTAGTACCATTACTGGTGATTAGTCTCATTGCTACAATTGTTGAAGCACTTTCACCAAAAGGTCTCGACAATTGGACTGTACCTATCGTGGTATCAATATTCTTGATTTTTATTGTGTACCTCTTCCCGGTATGGACATTTGCAAATCAGACTCTCTGGTAATTTCAGAGGAGCGTAACAATGACAAAAGAACTGACGGTACTCAAACTTGGCGGCGCTTTAATTAGTGACAAGTCTAAACCATATACTTTCAGAGGAGATGTTCTAAACACCGCTGCTCGTGAGATTAGAGAGTGCATGGATGAAGGTTTAATCGAATCTTTGGTACTTGTCCAAGGCGTAGGTTCGTTTGGGCATCCGCCAGTTCTAAAATACAAACTTCACAAAGGATTTCAAAACCCTGAACAAATAATGCAGCTGTCGTTAACACAAGCAAAAGTGTCCGAACTGCGAACATTAGTTGTGCAAGGGATGACTGATGCGGGGATTCCTGTTTGTCTAATGTATCCATCTTCAATGATGGTTGCAGAGAAAGCTCGAATCCTCAGATATTTTCTTGAACCTCTAAAGGGATTCTTAGACATTGGAATGGTCCCACTGATAGGAGGCGACATTCTCATAGACACTGACATGGGCTTTTCTGTATGCAGTGGTGATCCGATGCTAACTCTTATTGCTCGTGAGTTTGGAGCGAAGAGAATTATCTATGCTTCTGATGTATCCGGGATATATGACAGTGATCCAAAAGTGAATCCTGATGCTCAATTGTTTGATAGTATTAATCTGAGTAATTTGGACGAAGCCATAGAGAAGATGGGGAAAGCTGGTGCAGAAGATGCCAGCGGTGCAATGCAAGGCAAGGTAGCATCCATCGAACCAGTCACAGACCTAATCAAGAACGGACTTGAAGTATCCATAATCTCAATGATGAGATATGGTGCACTGAAAGCATTGCTCAATGGTGATACCTCAAACTCAACACAGATTGTTGTAGGGTGAAAACGAATTTTGTATTAGTAATCGCGTTGTATGAGGAAATCTGACAAACCAATGAGAAATTCCTTGTACTTGGGGATTAATGGAGGATCAGCTCTATCCAAAGACATCTGCCCAGTTGTTAGGAGTTCTGACATTTTTTTCTGTGTTGACTCTAGTGCACCAGTTTCCTTGAAGATATCTCTCACACGGTCCACCTCATCATCAGTCATTCCTTCTTTTCCAAGAAGTTCATCAAGTTCTTTCTTTTGACTTGCGTTTCCTAACCTATAGGATTCGAAAACGAGCAATGTTTTCTTCCCCTCTCGAATGTCTCCCGATGAAGATTTCCCAACTTTATCTTCATCTCCGAAAGAACCAAGAATATCATCCTGAACTTGAAATGCTTTTCCTACATTGATGCCAAATTCCTCAAGAGCCATTATTTGGGATTCTGAGGCCTTGGCTACAGTTGCACCCATCATAAGAGAACGGTCAAAGAGTACAGCAGTCTTCATTCTAACCATTCGAAGATACGTTTCTGTATTTGCTGTTTCATCATCGATCATATGCATTTCAAGAAGGACGCCATCAACTAGGTTTTGGAAAGAGAACTCATAGTAGTGATGCAATTTCGCAGCCACCTCTGGTTCTAATTCTGCTGCTGTGATTGCAGCAGCTCCGAGATTAATCAGAGAGTCTCCTCCTAGGATTGCCATAGTCATACCGTAGTCGTCGGAAGCGGCTTTGTTTCCTGATTTATCGAAGTATAGGTCTCTGTAGGTCGCATGGAAGGTTTTTCCACTTCTTCGAGTTTCATCGTGATCGATTAAATCGTCGTGTAAAAGTGATCCATTGTGTAGAATTTCTACTGAACAAGCTGCAGTGAACAGATTATCTGGAACCTCGTCACCTTTGATAGACTTGTATCCTAATATTATCAGGACTGGACGCAGCCTTTTCCCTCCTCGCATTATGTATTCCTTTACATTTTCGTAGTACTTCTTATGCCAAGCGCTGTAAACACTGACTTCCTTGATTTTTGTGTCAAAGAACTCATTTAGTGTCATAATGACTCTTTTCACATCGTCCTTCAGAGAATCCAGATAATTCGTCAATGTATCTCCTCCTTTTGCTATAGGTGATTAAGCATCTTAAGAGACTTTCTTAATTTCTTGAGATTCTGCGTAGTCGTCTTGTTGTATTTACATGTTTAGCAAACCGGTAAAGATTCGATATAGAATGTATTAGAGGCTCTTTCACTTTCTCGCCAAGCGGTAAGTGTGTTGTTGCAAGAGACCCTTGGAAAAACCAATTTGTAATCTTGGACGCGAGCAAGGGTACATTTGAAACAGATGAACACAAACAGGTAGTTGGTCTAAAGAAATGAATAAAGATGTTCAATCGAAGAAGGTATCTCAATTCATTTTTGGTCCATTGGCTGAACATGTTATAGACTGAATAACGATAGCATGCGTCAAAATTTCTTTTTGCATGAGAATTTCGTTGTAAACACAGATTTTTGAGGACACGAAGTGTTGTGTCCAAAAGAAGGAATCCAAAAAATGGCAAAAGCAGGCATTGCGTTAGCAATCATAGGCATCATAATAGGAGCAAGTGGATTCTGGTTTGGATACTCAGCATGGTCAAACCAGGCTGACATCCAAGCAAGGCTTGCAGGTGCAGAGGAACAGTTGAACTCTCAAAGTCCTCAACGACTTTGGTATTCTCAATCTGAAGATATTTTCACTCCTTCAGAATTGGTTTACGAGGCAGTACCAAACATGAACATTTCCATAGATCTTGATGCTCCGGTTTCCCTTCATCTCACATTCACATCCGCTGCGAGAATTCTACCCGATCCAGCTTCATTTAGTGATATATTGTTCTATTTCGTAGTAGATGGTGTTCGCCTTACGAGTCCATTCACGCGCGTGGGGTCCTATGAAGGGCAGGCTACTTACGAATATCATTCTGTAACAATGACACACGTCATTAACGAAGCCTCTCCTGGTCACCACGACTTTGCAATTGTTGTGATATCTGAATATGCAGGAAATTTCATTCGTGAGAGTACATTTACAATAGTCAGCTTTGCAATTAATTACATATAATATTCATCCCATCTCACACAAATTCTATGGAACCTAAGGAGTCAGTGGAATTAATCTTGGATTTGATCTTCATTTTTCTATATGGATCAACTCAAGATCTTTGTAGAAATAATGCAATCAGATCTAAGGTATTTTCAATTATACTTGAATTCTCAAACCCGATATTCTCTAGAGTTGCTCTTCGAAGATTCATTTCTCCTTCCATTCCACTGTTAAACATGAAGATGAATAAGGCAATCTGAATATCATCCAAATCGTTGGTTATTGATCCATCAGATTTTCCCTTCTTGATCACCTTTGTCCATACATCTGTATATCTTAACAGTTGGGCGTAGAACTCAATCAAATAAGGTTCTTCTGAGTTCTCAAGTAGTTTCTCAAATCTCGGACTTCCCTTACTCTTCAATATTTTCGCCTTCATCTCTCTCAGAGGTATTCTTTGGCTGTTAATACGCATATAGAACTCGCGGACTATTGTGTATATTAGAGGCCTATCTCGACCTATTTTACGATATCTTCTACATAGCTCTAGGACCTGTTCCTTCCCCGGTCGATCATCAGGATAGGTTTCTTCATAAA
>JAEORG010000298.1 GCA_016841005.1 Candidatus Thorarchaeota archaeon
AGAAAGATCGCATCTATCGCATTAGGAGTCTTGTTACTTGGTTTGATTGCGACTGGAATCGTAGTAATTTCCGAGGCTCAGGCTCAGAATCAAAACAACTCAACTGGATCTGATGATGTCGAACTTTGCGAAATAGATAGTCATGATACAGATGGTCCTAATGCAATAGATGATCCTGATAATAGAACTTGACAAGACTACGAGTATATTGATGGATCTGTGATTCAGGTTCTTCCGATACTCGTGTCCCAGTTCTAAGGGAATGAGCAGGGTTGTCGATGAAACCAGTGCGTAAAGCTCTGCTGCGTTGGTAAAGACAGGGTTGCCCCCAACCCCTCTCAATTCCCTACATTTCTTTATTCCACTGATTTCCAGAACGTCTTCCAAGGGCAAAGAATTTCAGAAGGATACTATAGTTGTGTTCTAACATCTGTTGGAGTATTATATCATGGCAAAAACATTCTATGATATCTTAAGTGAATGGGCAAGTAATGAATGGGATATATTGACCTATTCAGATATCGTGGCAGAAATTGGGGATCAGGTAGGTAATGCAGGTCATTTGGATAATCCTCTAGGGAGAGCTGTATCAAAGCTTTGGGACTGGTTTGATGAGATGTGTAGTGGGATGGGAATAATCATGTCTGACCAGGAACAACAAACAGAACTTCGTGATATGTTGAATGATGAGGAAATAATGCTGATACAACAAATCGAGGTGTCTATCCAGTCAAGTCCTGAACTCACTGTGACTGTAACTAATATTGATGAGCTCAAGAAAACCGGTGATCCTGATGCAGTAAAGAAGGCTAAGAGCGATTTAGAAAAGATGTTTGATGATCTGAGTTACGGTGGTGGATCATAACATATCATTCTCGGTATTGCACGCTCTTATAGAATCTGACTTGTTGTATTTGAATAGTTAAGAGGAATTCCCATGAAGCGCGACTATCGAGTACCAAAAACTACAGACTCTAGTTTGTTGGATTATCAGAAGGCTGAATTCCCGGAAGTTAAGTTTGTATCTATAACAAGAACGCTTTCTGAACTCTCTAAATATAAGAGAGTCATTTGTCCTCAATGTGGAGGTACTGTTGACTTCAATAAGTATCTTGAGTGGTATGGCCCTAATCATTTTGCATGTCAGAACTGTTCCAAAATCATTCATTTCAAGTCTGTTACAATTCGACGGAGTTAGGTTTACAGGTTCGATTTATCGAAAGGTCTGCACTCAGCCACGCCCTTATTAGTACCTAGCGTCACTATGTATTTCGTGGGTGTGGGATGCCATGGAGAAAATGAGGGCAACCATTAGTCTTGTGCTAAAGTCAATTCTCATGATTTTTAGCATGCTATGCCTTTCGTTTGGCATCTTCATTCTTCCCGTGTTTATGCTTGGCGTTAGTCCTCCAGACTTGATGACAAGTTACAACTTCAGGTGTCTCACGTCCACAGAATTATGCAAGCAGCTTAGTATCAGATTTGGTCTGGTGGAGAATCCAGATGCATTTGATTGGATCTATATGTTCTGGAGATTCTTAGTAAATGTCATTTCAGGTCAATATGGACTCTCTCTTGTCAGCGCAAGACCAGTATTCAATGAAATTCTACCCCGTTTGGCAAATACTCTTCTTCTGGTCATTTCAGCAACAACTCTTGCTTTCCTAATCGGAGGACGCAAGAGCAGGTACCAACCACCATTCATTCAGATTATTCACAAGATTCCTGAGATTTCACAGTTCATGCTTGGGGCAACAATTCTAACTGAAGTAGCTTTCAATTGGAATGGAATAGGACATTACTTCCTGGTTAGTCTAGTTGCGTTGGACTATCCTGCTATAGTTGGTTCTTTCATAACTCTCTTTTTTCTGGTCTTCATATGTTAGTTCCTGTATGAAGCATTGAAAATTGGAATGAATCTGATTACTTAGCTTGTTGAAATTCTTCCGATTACAAGAATGACTGTCCACATTCAAGACATGAGTCTACATTTTCATTGATGAAAATACCACAAGATGGACACTCTTTGAAACTATAGAATGCCTCATAGCCCATCTCTGATGAATCGACAGCATTGAATTTTATGAGAGGCTTTGATGTTTCAGAGTCGTAAAAGGTGATATCATAGATTGGACTTGGAGAATCTTTACTTGAATAGAACTTGACTCGCTTCCCAACGAATAATTTCAATGGTACTTTACCAAACCTGCTGCGGTTTACTTCTTTTGTGATTCGTTTTCCTCTCAATCTAATTATGCGCTTGTTAGTAATGATGTACATTGGGGGAAATAGGACTCTCTTCACAATGAATACCAAAATCACACCAACTATGTAGACTGCACTAACGATGAGCAAAATTGGATCAAATCCTTCCGTATTCATTAGTTGATAGACGAGTAGGAAAAAAACCAGAGTGAAGCCACAGACATACAAGAAAGACCATCTACTTTGAAAAGACCACTCAATATTTTCTTCTGGTAACAGAATGTCATCAAGTTTAGAACGTCTTTCCAATATCTCCGCATTCCTGAGTTGACCTACTCTCATAATTCGCATATAAATTCGGTAGTGTTGAAATAACGGCAAGGAATGAAATTATTCTAGAATTATGAAAGAGTGAAAGCCTCCGGACACAAGGTCCGGAATCGTGATGCTGGAATGAACACTCCGGAACTTATAGAATGTAGATTCATTTTGGAATCATTTTACGTTAACCGGAAATTTCTATACGAAATCAGAGAGATGATGCAGAGGATGATTAGAGATTTGATTTTATATTGGACGTGATACTATATTGAGAGAAGTAATAATCGATATACTAGAAAAAGGGTTCTATGGAAGCTTCACTCACAGAGGGACATTTGATATCCTTGGTGGCATTACTCATGAGCAAGCTCAACTAAAAGCCGCCGACGGTCTCTTCTCGTCTTGGGAGCTTCTCTATCATATCGTGTATTGGCAGGGTCTAATTCTTGAAGCTGTAAATGCTGACGCAATGGATTGGAAAAAGGCTATGGACGAACATTGGCCTTCAAAGGATGAAGAGAAGGAGAACAACTGGGATGTTCTAGTTGGTAGGTTCAAAGAAGGAATTGCAGATGCAACAGCACTTCTCAAGAAATCTGAACTCACAGCACCAATGAAGACACTGAGAGATGAGCCTAAACTTAGAGCATTTGTCATTCTCGCGCAACACAATTCCTATCATCTAGGACAGATTGTTGTAAACAGAAAAGCAAACGACCTATGGCCGTTTGAAGATTGATTCTATGTCAAAGTCCTTTTCTCCTCAAGCTAGATGTATCTTGCCAGAGTCCAGATGTTCAATCAAGGAGAATTCCTCTCAACACTTCGGATATCTAACTAACTCTAGCTAGCGATTGAGAATATTAGAAAAAGAGATTGGGGATTTTCCCCAAATCCTTTCAAAGAATGAATTAATCCTGATAGCCCTTCATGTAGCCCTCGCGTTGATTCCACTTCTCTTCGAGGCGCTGCATGACGGTCCACATTCGATAGGTGTAATTCCATGCCTCATCGAATTTGCCCTGGTTCATCTCATCTTGGAACTCCTCGACTGTGTCGTTTATAGCCCCAATGTCATCGATGATAACAGCATCAAACTCAAACATCCTGTCTAGATCTTTCTCATTGATTCTTTCCTTTGAGCCCCAAGCCGCATACCCATAGTCTGCGTATCTTATTCCGGACTCAATCTTATCAGTAAGAGCAAGCATCCTATCGAAGGTTTCCCAAGTCTTGGATAAGTTGTAATCCACGACCATCATTTGGAGCTTCTCGAGGTCTTGTTTAACAAGCCTAAGCTGATCAGCGAGGAATTCTCTCAGAACCTTATCGGCTGCACGACGTTCTTCCTTTTCTTGATATCCGTGCCATCCGGGTATGTAATGAGTGATTTTCCCGAAGAAACCGCCCTTTATGTCCTTGGCAGCTTTCTTCCTAATTCGCTTGGCAATTGGGTCATCTACCATGCTGTGATGTCTCCTGAAACCAGCAACCCGTCCCTTCGGGGATAGGGTTGTTCTGAGTGTGGCTTATACATGAGTCCAAATAAATCATGTTACCACCGAGTTTTTGATGAATTCTCAAAATTAAAATCAGTTCGTGAGCATACTATATTGTACTGGAGGGAATTTATTGACAAGTAAATACGATGCTGATTTTCAAACAAAGCAAGAACCTGAGTGGCATAACGAACCACCTCTACCAAGATGGAATACTTATGGTATCCGTACAGCGTTGAAGGGTCTGAGTGGTCTTTTGTTTGCATTATCATTCCTTCCTATAATTTTGAGGTCCTGGACAGTACAAGAAATTCTAGCATTACCATTTGGATTTGTGACCTTTACCATAGCCTTTGCAATCTGGATCATTTTCTATAGATTAGAACTTCAGTATCGCGCAAGGACTCCTGAGAGGGTTCTATAGACAAGCTCAACAGACATAATAGGCAGTAGACAATCCCTCTCTTGAGGGTATGTTATGTACGGTAGTCCAAGATCATCTCGTGGTGTATTGAGCTGGCCAAGAGCTTGTCTTGGATGTGGCTCTTCAAATATTGTCGAGACTGAGAAATGGAGTTTCCACTCAAAACATGAAGAGAGTAGACATGTGGGTTACAATATGATACAGAAGATAACCCACACACTCAAGGCAGATGGACAAGTCCATTTCTGTCCTAGGTGCATTGAG
>JAEORG010000299.1 GCA_016841005.1 Candidatus Thorarchaeota archaeon
ACAATAGAAAAATAAGTATCGAGAATCTTGAGAGAATTTTTGATTCAAGACGGAATAGAATTGCTTCAATTGTATTTCTATTGTCTATAGGTTTGATTTTCCATTTTCTGGTACTCATGAAAGTACCTCATATGTCATATGGAATAGACGGACCATATTATGATTTGCAAGTAATCAGTATACTTGAAACCGGTTTTCCATATCAGTTCGATCCTCCTTTTGTTTTCTATTATCAAACACTTTGGGTTCTCATTCTCGGAGATATCACGATAGGAATCAAGGTTGGGATGATTATCCTTGCAGCATTAGTCGCTCCGTCAGCTCTCCTTTTCTTCAAAGAAATATCGGGAAGTTTTGCAGTATCTTGGATAGCAGGTTTTCTTCTCATATTCGACCCAATGATGCTTTCTCTGGATAATGGCTTCTACAAGAATTTAGCAGGAATCCCTCTGATGTTCCTATTTTTTTTCTTCTACGTTCGAGCTACTCGTGATGGGTCAAAGAAGGATTTGATTCTTGCATTCGTTTTTCTATGTGTTACTTTTCTTACTCACATATTTCCTGCAGGACTAATTCTTATTGGAGTCGGTGTCCATTGGCTCTACAACATCCATTCCGAAAGAAATCTGTGGATGTCTACAACAAAAATCGTTGTTCAGCTCGGTGTAGGGCTTCTTGCCATTCTACTAATTGTATTTGTTATCTATCCAGATGCACTAAGTAAATTCTCAAAGATTATTAATCTTACAACAGATGTTACAAATATCGATATTTTAGGTATTGAAGACATAGATTGGATAGATTTCCTTATTGGGCCTGAATCACGAGGATTGATTTTAATTGCTGGAATGTCAGTTGTTGGATTTGGACTTCGACGGAAGCATCTACCTCAAGAGAGCATTATTATTTTTGGAATTGGAATTAGTGAAATTCTTCTCTGTAGTCCATTGATTCCATTTGATTGGAGGTGGAGATTTGCAATGTTGGTATTCATTCCAATGGTTTTTGGTTTATCATACTTTTTCTTAACAATGAAACCATTATGCAAACCACGCAGAAGGTCAATTTCCATTCTCATCATTATTGTATTGATATGTAGTATTCAAATCGTTGGGGGGATTCATATCTCACAGAGAGTACGCCCAGTTATTCCACCCATAGCCTACGATGACCTTGTAAATATTGCTGAGAATCAAATCATACCAGATGATGGGATTGTTGCTGTACTTACTCGGGGACTTCTCTATTGGATACCTTTGACTCAGAAATTTGAATTCATTAATTCAGTTCCTGATGCAATCGAATTGGCCAGAAGTAAAGGAATGAGCTTATACATACTTGCAGATCCATCTACATCTACTCTACCGTCTTTCACTACATGCATCTATTCTGGTTCTTTCTTCAGCGTATATGTTGGAATTCCACCAAGCTGATTGTAAATATGAATGACCAATTAGTACAGTATAATGGATAGCGATGACACACTTATTCAAGACCCGCCTCAGCAATTATCTCAATGCTTTTCGACCATCCTTGGCAACCTCTCTAAACAATCTTGGCGTAATCCTCTACAGAGTTGGGAGACCAGAGGAAGCAATATCACACCTGGAGGATGCAATTCAGATTCGAAGAGAATTGGTTGCAAACAATCCGGATGTTCATTCACTCAATCTGGCATCAACATTACAGAACATGGCTATAGTATTACACAGAGAGGGAAATGCTAGCGAATCCCAGAAGCGCCTGACCGAAGCCTTAGAAATTCGGGAGGAGTATATCTCAAGCGCACGAGAGATTATTTCCAACTTCCTGAGGTTCACTCCTGATGAGATATTAGAGAAGGAGATCTGGTCATTGGAAACTGAACCAGTGTATCTTGCTTTCTAGTTTCAAAGATCTAGAGATAGCCGACGCAAGTTCATATATTTACTGAAAATATATTTAGCATATGCTCATAATCAATTATTTTATTCATCTAGTGTAATATTCATAGCTTTTGCCACTTGCAAAATACATACTGATAATTTTAGTATCAGAAATTAGATTTCCCTGATTCAGAATCATAAAAGGAATTGGAGCTTCATGTTCTACATTCCTTAACATAGCTATTGGCACATTCCTCGGAACAGAATGACTCCTTCTTAGTGTCAACTTTGCGAAGGACCATAGATTCCTTATTAATTGGGTCACCACAATATGAGCAGATACTATCCATGTTTGGCGTCGGACCACAACATGGTGTTAAGACAATCCCTTTGATCTCTTTTTGAATTTCCACAAATTCAGTGTTGTCTGACAGGTATATGTGCGCTAGACCTTGAAGTAAGTCACTTAAGGCAGTGGACTCGACATCTACTTCTTTGAGATGCATCGCCAGGTATTCCATTGCTTCGTCAACCATCTCGATCTGTCGAATCAGGAGGTCTTCTAGACGTGCTAAGGTCTTCTGGTTAAGGTCAAGTTCAAGACCCTCCTTGAAGAGTTTCAGATAGGTGTTTACAGCATCACCGCTCATCTTAGAGTCTATGACGACAAATACCTTCGCTGTTCTCCGGTAGTAGACACCTCTTTTACTACGACTGTCACTCTCGTCTTTTGTCGAAAACTCCTCCACAAGACCCTGCTCGACAAGCTTTGGCAGATGATAATAGCAGTTATACTTCGAGACCTCGATTTCTGGAAGGTACTGCTCAACATTCGCCACTATCTCAGGAACTGTGAGCCAAAATCGTTGCGACTTCTTCTCCTCGACTATAGTGGTCTTGACCTTCGTTCCATCACTCTTTACTGTTTCTTGAAAAGTGACATTCTCTTTGACTGCTTCCGTTCCATATCTTAGAGCCACCAAGATGGCTCGTCTAATGGGATCGATAAAGGACTCAACAAGCTCTGGATCAGTAACAGGAACATAACTCCGTATTTTTGTGTCTGGAAGGTTAGTAACGAATTCTGAAGCCAAGACTAGTCACCCACATTGTGTATCGACTACACTCGTAGTTAATAGAATTATACAAATTGCACTTATATTACTTGCGATTGTTGTTTAGTATAATCAATACACTTACAATGAAAAACTTTATATGCAAGTGTAATGTTTACACTATTAGATGCATTGGTTTGTAATGACTAAACCTTTGCAATAAGCGAGGCGATAGATAATGGCACTTAGCATAATCCGAAAAAAGAATTCAAGAAATGATTGGAGATTCGATGGAAGAACCAGCGGCATCGACATGGCCTATGTCTATGCCCGTGGCGTGAATG
>JAEORG010000300.1 GCA_016841005.1 Candidatus Thorarchaeota archaeon
CAGATACTTGGTATTTCGTGTTCAAGAACTATGCACTACTCACTTCAAAGACAATTAATTTTGATCTTTACCGTGATCTCACTCCACCAGCAATCGACATGAATCTGGATGCAGGTGCAACTTATTCAGGAGTTAAGGAAATCACTGCTACTATAACAGAAGCCCAGTTCCAGATAGGCACAGTTCAACTCTATATAGATGGTTACACTGTCGATACAGAAACAGACTCGTCTTTCAGCTATTCTTGGGACACTACTGCATATACTAATGGCGCACACACAATTTGGATTTCTGCATCTGATAATGTGGGGAACTCAGGATTTGAAGAGATTACCGTTCTTGTGTCTAATGTGGTCCCGGGTACCATTGGCCCTACAACTACTAGAAGTGGAGCTGGTCTTGAGATTACATCACCAATCATGCTTATGTCACTGTTAGGCATAGTGGGACTTGTTGTGGTACTTGGTGTTGTGGTCAGAGCTCGAGGAGG
Source organism: Candidatus Thorarchaeota archaeon (assembly GCA_016841005.1). The sequence continues at coordinate 491 of JAEORG010000300.1, forward strand.
TAGCACTCGAGCTCCACCAAGTTCGGGGGCGCTAGGAACCGCTCAAAGTGCTCAAGGCACATCCTCTCATGTTCGGGAGAAAGAAGTCGTATCGGAGCGGTTCCTAGCAATATGTCCATTCTGCGGGAGTAAAAATGTGCAGGGCACTAGTAACTGCCACAGCTGTGGCGCTAAACTCTAGCCCATACAAAAGGGATGGTGTGGAAGATTTTCTTTTTCTCTAGAAATTCCAAGCACCATCCTAACTCAACAATAGGTTTGGTTATGATGAATTTCGAAATCATCTTCCATTACATCACTCCCAGAAGTAGAATTTATCTTCCATGCAATTTCGAAGCTCGTATATCCTATTCTTTTGCTTCAGACCAGATCACATTTCGTGGTCTAGGAGGTTATTAGAATATTGTTGAATTCAGAAAGAGCAAGATTGACTATAGTGGTACTCATAGCTCTAGGAATAAGTTTGCCAACTACAGGTATGATGTGGTTAAATAGCAACATGTTGACCACTGAAACACAAAATCTTCAAGCTCAACTTAGTACAGCCCTTAATTCCTACAACGAATTATCTCATCAGTATGAGGAGTTATCAAGCAACTATACAACTCTCATGAACACACTCAGCATTCTCTCAGGTGATTATAGCTACCTCAATGATACATATTGTGACCTATCTCTGGATTTTCAGAGTCTTCAAGAAGATTATGATTTACTCAATGAAACCTATAATGCACTGGTTCAGGACTTCCAGAACCTTCAAGCAGATTATATCAATCTGCAATCTCTCTACAACACCCTCATAGATGCTTTTGACCAACTCTCGAGTGACTTCACTAGCTTACAGTCAGACTATGCTATGCTGTTGGAAGCGTACACAGTTCTACAAGCACAATATGACACTCTATCCGCTTGGATATCACAAATGACTCTTCCAGCACAATATCACGTTTTGCCGAGGCTGTAAGGAGATACTATCTGAATGGCTATCTCTCAGGAGATACATACAGAGGTTTCACTCGTTTCTGTCGTGATGTTATTTTGCACGATTCTGATCAAGACCAAGCTTTGGATGGTTCTTGGTTTCCTGATGTATCCAATGCTTTCTCAGATATACTTCGATATGGAAATCATACCGAAACTCTGGCATGGGATATCTTCTACTGGGTCTTCTACCCTTGGATTCCCAACTGGTCCGGCTTTGGACTGTCAGGTAATCCACTCACTGACATTAGCACAATCGTTCAGTGGTGTGTTGATAACATCGACTATGAGTACGACTCTGATATAACACGGCATCAGAACTCTCCCTTATGGGACTATCCCAAGTTCCCAGTAGAAACAGCATTTCGTACTTTGGGGGACTGTGAAGATCAAGCTATGTTATGTGCTGCATATCTTGAGTCATGTGGATTTGAAACTATGATGGTCATAATTCACGACTCTGAATGGAATAGTGGCTCCGGCCTTTATCATGGCGTTCCCATGATATGGTGGAACAACACTTGGGGTGCTAGACCTTCTGGAACATGGGGTTTTGGCTTTGCTGGAGATGGTTCCAAGTATGACAATGGCTGGTGGATGTTCCTTGATTCCACATGGGACACTTCATTTGGCACAGATCCATCATGGCTACAATGGTATGTAGACACTGACATCAATCAGGTCTTTGACTATAACAAATTCAGCTATGCTGTTTGTGATTTAAATGGCTGGATAAGTCCATTGCCGTAATCATATCCGCTCTGTACACTTTGACCCATTCAAATCGATTTTTCGTATCAAATATGAGCGAAGTGTACAGTTAATCCTTTTACTTTCCAAAAAAAATCAAGCATTACTACAAGTGTCAAGAAGAAGAAAAAGAAGCAGACGTTTAAGTATAATTAAGAACGGTACATTAGATGCGTTTCAACAATGAAGAAGTTCAATTTCATTACTCTTGATTAGCATTTTTCTTCCAATCTCTGTTTTAAGATGTCCTCTAAGCCTCTTCCAGTCGTCTTCCTGAGATATTCCAATATTATATAGGTTCAATTTAGCCTAAACCTATTTGGGAATTTGAAAAGCGAACTAAATCAACTCTGAATTCCTCGACATCGTTGAAAAAAGCCAGACCCAGTGATCTTCGTGAAACCAGAATACTCCTCTACTCAGGAATGGAAATCAAACAAAAGCGGACAACAATTTCATTATTATGGTGCTTTTCTTGTAAATCCAAAATCCATTACTATAACTAATCCCATGAAAAAGACCCAGTTATCTACAAATTTCCATAGAGGGAAATCAATCCAAGCTTGCAAAGATATAAGAAAACACCAATCGCTATCAAGGCTATCCAATCAATCCTTATTAGCCAATCACGATTTTTCGCATCAGTCTATTGGGGAGGTTAGACCCTTTACTTCATTATTATGCATATTAGGTGATTCAATTGAGTAAAGCAAAAGTTCGTGAAAAACTCATCGAGCGTCTTGAGAAGGCTCTGATTGGTCCCGCGGAATGTGGAGATGAAGAGATTCTCATACTACCTACTAGGCAATATCTAGTAGGTGTACTTTATCCGAGTAATAGCCCTTTTGACCCTGAGGAAGAAGATGGGTCGAACATTGAAGTCGACGATGATGAAAAAGACGATGCAGCAACTCCAATCTCTCTAATCAACAAGCTACGTCCTTCATCAATGGGCGTTTCATTTATTGTTGAAGGAACTCCGGGATGTGAAGGAACAATCCCAATAGAAATAGAGTATGCCATCTATGAACAGGAAGAACGAGAGGATGGAGAGAGTTTCAAACCTTTTCGAAGAATCGAACAATCAAATGAAATTATCTTGGATCTTGAGTTTCCAAGCACTCAAAAAATCTCTTTGAGTGATGACTTCAGATTTTTCATCTATGTAAAGCAGTATCCATACGAGCTTGAACGGCGAGTAGTGAATATATTTCTAGTAAATGAGGAAACACACACTGACGATAAAGCCATTCTAAATAGAAGATGCATTTTCACCCCAAAGATTAGGGCTTCATCTGCACAAATGAGAATTCTAGCCAAAGAGCGAGTGCCTTCCGATATTGATGATGAGGATTTGAAATCGCTCCAATTACTCTACCGTAATCGTCATGAATTTGCTACAGGACATGGATGTTCTGTCACTTGGGGGGATATTGACCATGAAACTTGCGGATATGTAGAAACCACATTCTTGCCTAGATATCTTCAACAACCTATGAATTTCAATGAAAATCTCTATTCTCTACGAATGCAGTACCTTTCTGATACCAACGGGAAGAAGAAAATCATTGATACATTGGAAAACATGATTGAAGGATACCAGAAATGGATTGAACAAACTTTCAGTGATGAAGTAAAAAGTGGCATTAATCATGTTCTACAACCAACACTGGATAAACACCTTGACCTCTGCAAGGAATCATTGAGTCGTATGAAAGATGGAATTGAATACTTACAAAAGGACAGTTATGCGTTCGAAGCCTTCTGTTTCATGAATGAAGCTATGTTCCTCCAACGAATAAGACAAGTA
>JAEORG010000301.1 GCA_016841005.1 Candidatus Thorarchaeota archaeon
GGGACGAGGGGCAGTTTATGACCTCGTTCGAAACGACAAAGTCGAACAAGTGATTGTAGCTGATATTAACGAAAAGCTGGCAAAGGATTTAGCCAAAGAAATGGGGCCAAAAGCAACTGCAGAAAAGGTAGATGCGAAAGACAAATCCCAGCTATCTGCTGTTTTTTCCAAGGTGGATTCTGTTATCAGCTGTGTTAGCTACACCGTGAACAAACTACATACTGAAGTTGCTATTGATTCAGGGACTCATATGTGTGACTTGGGCGGAAATCTAAATATTGTCAATGAACAGATCGAAATGCATGATAAAGCAAAATCTGCTGGTATAACAGTTGTTCCAGATTGTGGTCTCGCACCAGGGATGGTAAGTGTGCTTGCTCGTGCTGGAATTGAATGTCTACAACGTGCTGAAGATGTTCGGATAAGAGTTGGCGGACTTCAACAAGAACCTCGTCCTCCTTTGAACTATGCATTGATATTCGCAGTTGAAGGTCTCATCAATGAATATATTGAACCCTGTATGGCTCTCAGAGATGGAAAAATTGTCTATGAAGAACCTCTTGTTGGATTTGAACAAGTAGAATTTCCTGAACCTTTTGGCACACTTGAGGCTTTCAACACATCTGGTGGGACCTCAACTCTTCCGTTGACCTATGAAGGAAAGATCAACAATCTTGACTATAAAACGCTAAGATATCCTGGTCATGGACACAAGATGTGGTGTCTCATGAAGCTTGGACTCATGGATAGTGAGGTTCAAGACTTTGATGGTGTGAAGATTGCGCCTCGTACTGTTCTTGAACGTCTCTTGGAACGCAATCTTCCGCAAACTGGAAAAGATGCTACGCTTGTGCGAGTTACTGTTTCTGGATGGAAGGGAACGGAATCTCGTCAAATCATCTATGAGTTGATTGATTACTTCGACGATGAGAGCGGATTGACTTCTATGATGCGAACAACATCATTTCCAGCGGCAGTCACAGCTGTGATGTCAGCTGATGGAACAATCACCGAGCGCGGAGTGCTGACACCTGAAAGATGTATTCCACCTGACCCCTACATCAAAGCTCTACAAGAAAGAGGTCTCGATATAGTTTTGAAGGAAGTGTGACCAATAATCAGGAGCTATGCTCTCTAGCTATACACAGAATTGGTTAGATTTGCTTTGAACCAAAGGGCCTTTTATACAGAATACAATGACATGTTGGGAGCCGCAGAAAAGTGAAGAATTAGTATTCACATCTTCTTCTTTACCCGTGATCTCCGTACCCAACTGCGGCTCGCACCTTTCTCAAATACTTCTTATGCATATCAGGTTATTTTTTACGTATGTTTTCTAAAGCCGTACGTATTATATTAGCAATAATTATGCTTATCATAGGCTTAGTTGTCTTTTTCCTATTCTACTTACGATTGACCATGGGGCCTGTTCCTATCACATGATTTCTAATTGGGAGTAATTGTTATACGCAAAAAAAATCTAGAATGGTCTGAGTGTTAAGTATGACTGGGTTTGAAGATATCTATTCAAAGATTCTAGATGCAAGAGAAGTTTTGAAGGGCATTGCCCATGTGACGAGACTGGACATGTCTTCAACATTTTCTCGATTGACTGGCGGTGAGATATATCTTAAGCTTGAGAACCTCCAAAAGACTGGGTCATTCAAAGTTAGAGGGGCGACATACGCGATGTCTCAACTCAGCGATGACGAGAAGAAGGCAGGTGTCATTGCAGCCTCTGCAGGGAATCATGCTCAAGGAGTAGCATATGCTGCAACAAGATTAGGTCTTAAATCAACAATAGTCATGCCCATCTTCTCACCGATTGCTAAGATACATGCGACACAGGGATATGGTGCTGAGGTAATACTTCATGGTGCAACGTTTGATGATGCGCTAGCTCATGCATTAGAAACAGCCGAGAATACTGGTGCAACTTTCTTGCATCCCTTCAATAACGATGACGTGATAGCAGGACAGGGTACTATTGGCCTAGAGATTCTAGACGATTTACCTGATGTAGACTTAGTTGCTATTCCTGTTGGAGGTGGAGGTATCTCCACAGGTATTGCTGTTGCAATTAAGGAGCAGAGGCCAGAGGTGGAAATCTATGGCGCAGAAGCTTCAACTGCTGCATCTATGCTTGCATCTCTTAAGGCTGGAAAGGTCACAACTGTGACAGATTTAGATACTGTATGTGATGGGATTGCAGTAAAGACGGTTGGAGAGAAGCCTTTCAGAATTGCAAAGGAACTTCTGGCTGGTAGTGTTTCAGTTGAGGATCTAGAGGTTACTCGTACATTGTTCCTTCTATTAGAGAGAGCAAAAATTGTCGTAGAGCCAGCAGGATGTGTTGCGTTATCTGCATTCCAACATGGAAAAATTGATGTCAAAGGGAAAAAGGCGGTCGCTGTTCTTTCAGGTGGAAATATCGATATGTCTTTCATGGCACGCCTTGTTGAGAAAGAACTCTACAGACTTGGAAGATCCGTAAGACTGAAGGGTACAATCTCTGACCGAGTAGGTAGTCTAAACAAAGTAATCGAACTAGTTGCTGAATCAGGAGTAAGTGTAATAGAGCTAGATCAGGACCGTTATGATCCTGACATTGCTCCAAATAAAACAGACCTAACAATGATCTTGGAAGTTCCTGACGAGAGTGCAGTCGAAAAACTTCTCAGGTCATTCGATGAGCACGGCTTCTCATTCCATCGGTTTGAAGACTAAATGAGCGGTATGCTAGAGATCGCAACCCATGCCCAGATGAATGCACTAATGAAAATTGCAGGCCAGGGATTCTGAATCTCTTGAGCAGTCCACGCAATAAGAATAGTTGTCAAAGTTGATACTATAGTGAATAACATCAAGAGTAACCCAAGCAATACCATCGAACCAGCGATAAAGCCTAGTATAGTTGTAACAGAAACAATGAAGACCGACCATAACGCCGCCACACCAAGTCTGCCAATTGCAGAAAAAATGATGTTCTTCGTGAATGTATTACTACCCCATTCCCTGCTATCAACGAGTATTCCACGAATCCATGCAGTTTCAGCAATGTAATAGGGGATTGCAACTATCATCAAAATGATAATATTCGTCACCCTTATTCCAACCGGATATCTGACCATCTGAAAGATAATCCACGGTTGCATCGATTCAGGAATTCCTCCGAGTGCCATCCATCCTACGAGCCAATAGATTACAATAATAGCCAGTAAGGCACCTCGAAGGATGTCTTTTACTAGTTCTTTAGGTTCTCCAAATCGGATTCCTGCGGCATGGAACGAGTTTAGCATCTGTTCTTTTCCAAGACCAACTCGGAGTGTTACTATTGCTGTTATTGTGAAAAAGACAAAGAATAGAACAAGTCCTGTTGCAAACATTGAGTTAGGCCAGTAGACATGCAAATTCTCAAGATGATACGTGATTGAGGACGAGGCACTAAAGAGGAGAACAACAGCAGTTCCCAGTACTGCACTGATAATCATTGATCTCTTGATTGATTCAGGTTCAGTTTTAGTAGAAACAGGTTTCGGTCTGATTCGCTCAGGTAACACCGAGTTGAGAATCATGACTAATGGTAGGACTGAAAGTAACAACGCGAAGACTCCACTTGCCATCGCGAATGATTTGTATCCAAATACTTGGTCATTAAGGTCTCTTGTGTGTGCCAATTGATCAGTTCCTTGAAGCGCTTGTACCATCCATGAACATGCTTCTGCGACAATTGTACCATCAATAGCTTCGAATACATGATCCGTTGGAGCTGTTCCAACTCGATACGCTGATTGATTCTCAAAAGAACCGTAGGTGACTCCGGGTTGAATTTCCTCTAATCCGGATGCTGCTTCTATTGTTTCCAAAGCATCCTCGACAGAGATCATTTCATCTAACTCACCCATTGCTATCATGAGATTTCCTGGAAGGTGAGTAATCTTTCCGAGGCCCATATCAGCAACTCCCCCAACAGCTGTGTAGGCAAAAGGCGCATTAGTAAAGTTCTGCATTTCGACGGCTACTTGAAATCCTAATGAGTGTGTGAGGACTCCGTAATGTGTACTGTTGACCTCAGGCCAAGCCTGTACGTATTCAACTGCTGCTAACAAATCCAATGCCATGTTTTCAAAATCATCGATGATGAAGGGCAGCATCGAGTCTCCATGACCAGGTAAATCTACTGAAACGACTGTGAAATTTCTTCTTGCCAGTTCTATGTTAAATGAATACATCCCTTCTTTAGAACCCGCCACTCCATGAGCTGTTAGTACTAGTGGTAACGGGCCATCGTAAGTAGTAGCTCTTGGTTTGTAGACCATGAAATTAACAGTTCTCCCTGGTTCTCTCTCAATCGAGAACCTCTCAACCTCAAGTTCTCCTAAACCTCTATCTGTTGACCATGATAGATAAAGCGATGATGCTATCACGATTGAGAGTATAAATAATGCAAAGTATTGAGGAGTCTTATTCACTGTTAGGTCTCCAAATTACTCGACCCCTCAGTATTTTTGAAATAAAGTAATCGGTTTCACTGTTTTTCAATGCTGGCGTTTTCGGAACTCTACAATAGCTACTACTCCTAAAAGAAATCCGCTTCCAAGAAGAACATCACTTATGACTCCCTCAGTAACGATTGAGTTTGAGATATTTTCAACTGTATCAAGGCTTTCATCTGCATAATCATCTGAATGGAGTGTCCCCAAAACCCAATCCACTGATGTATCAATAACTTCATGGTCACTCAGGTTTACTTGTGTACTCTGAAGTATGAGCGACCCTGATGCATTCCCCAAGGAGAGGTTTCCATAGTCCTGCCCAATGCATGCACAGGTCAAATTATCTCGCCATTCTACAACATCCAATACCTCTAGATTCTCAGGTGTGGAAACTAATAGCAGATTTCCATCATAGATTCTAGCTGCTTGATCCCATTCTGAATCGTATCCAATTGTCACAATTGCACTTGGATGTACTGATAGAAAATTCATTGAAAAGGCTATACTAGCGGATGTTGCATCAGCAATAACTGCATAATCAAATGCGATATTGCTATAGGTATCCCTTAGATATGCCATCACATCACCCAGCTGTCTTCCTTTCCATGTCACATTGGAGAAATCCAATTCCTCCGGAAGTGAGATGGAAATAACTACCATGTTTCTTCGAGCAAGCTCAATATTCAATGCTGCAAGATTTTCAGGTGATTCTCCCAGCTTTTGTAATGTGATAACAACTGGGTAAGTAGATGCTGAAGACATCGCTGGACGATAGAGTGTAAAAGGAAGAGTCATCAGTGGGTCATCAATTAATGCACAGCATCCAGACACATATGGTGTATCTACGGTAAGATGTTCAACTATCACTGTGCCATTCCCTGTTGCGGCTGCCCAGCCAAATCCTGTTGAAAGAAGAAACGCAATGATGGATAGTATGGCAAGTGGAGCTACTCTATTCACTAATTCAGACTCCATGAAAATAGACGTGAATTCTTAGTTCTAGATAAAATAAGGTTCATGGTATAGGAACTACACTAATAATTATCAGAACGGTTATAATAGAACTCAAACAGTCTTCTCTTCTCTCTCTCTATGAGTATGGTTAACACAATAATTCCTCCTAAAGAGAATGGAAGAGCATTCACCGAAGAGCGGCACCATAATGCTCGAAGTGGTGGATTTGGGTCAACAAGAAAAGACATGCAATCATAAATTGATAGTACAAAAATGACAGAGATAAGTACCAAGATTTTTCTTACAAGTCTTTTTGCCCTACCCAATTCTTCAACCATCTTCAAATCCTCCATATTCCGAAGTCTGATTCTCATTAAATTGGGAACTTTGCTCGTTATTCCATTTAGAAACACTTCTGTTATCGATTATTATTGCCAAGCCAATCACCAAAATAATCCCTAAAATTATACCTCCTACAAAGGCTATCTCGATGTAGATTGGAATACTTGTAGTGGTACCTATTCGCCACATATGATAGAAATAGAGGTCTCTCATAGGATTGAATACATATCCCACAAGGTTCTCGTGTTGAACGTGAAAATTGGTTTTCTGATAACAGAAAATGTATGCATCGTGTTCTATGATTTCAGTTTGAATATCATCATAAAGCTGCTCACGTTCTGAATCATCTATGGTACTCGCAGCAGCATTAACAAGTTCGTCTACTGTTGGCGCATCCCACCCATCAGAGGATCCCAAACCCATTCGAGCAGCCTGAAATCCTGTACTTAGTGTAAATGGATGAATGTAATAATCTGGATCTGCATAATCCGGAATCAAAGCTCAATGGTAGATGAGAAATTTGTTGTTATGCAGATACTCACCGTATGCTGACCATTCTATGGCTCGAGTATCAATGGTCAGCTCTTCAGAAGGTTGTATTGCGCCATACACATCATCAGCAAGCATCTCTTCCAATCCTGATTTGAGTGCGAGACTGGACATCTGTCGAAAAGTTGGACCCCAAGCTGGATAATCAATATACAAACGATAGTCGTAACTTGCTAATACTGTATCAAGCCAGCCATCCTCCATAGCCTGATTCCAAGCAGCTGCTGCACGAGTAAGATTTTGGGTATACATGAATTGGTCATCAGAATACCCTAGTAGACCTTGAGGGATAAGTCCTCGCTGCTGGAGTGCAAAACCATTCGGATCCTCTTGTATCAACTCTTGATAGTCAAATGCATAAGAGAAACATTCTCTTACGCTACGATTAGATAGAATATTTGGATGAATGCCAGTACTTGTATTGATTGTTGGATTCAGATTCATCCCAATGAACATGATATCCAATGTGGGTTCGCCACACCAAAGTCTAAGATTCGGATTCGATGACTTCAGTGTTCCATCTCCGCTATATCCTGTGACGCCATTATAGACTAAATCATAATGAGTTGTAGGCCAATCGCATCCATCTGTTTCTGCAGCTTGCACATTCAGTATTCTCGAGTTAATATCCTCATTTTTACGAAAGATTATTTCATCAATGGCTCCTGCATAGGGAAATGTTGCTCTCCCGAGAGCTCTCCTCCAGTAATTGTTTTGTTTCTGAAGGACGATTTCCTCATCTAGTGTCCATGAGTCCACAAAATATGGACCTGTACCACAAGGGTGTTCTTGGAGAAACCCATTTTCCTCTCCAATCTGAACTCCTCCGTTTCTCTCAACCCAGCTTGGGCTAATCATCGCTGCTACTGGATTTGCCAGAACTTTGATGAACGGTGCATAAGGGTACTCTAATCTGATTCGAACAGTATAGGTGTCTAGGACTACAATTGCTGCTTTCTCTAGCCAATTATTGTATGCGGTCACATGTTCTTGACTTCCCATTCCATGCTCATACACAGCGTCAGCAACCTCTTGGCCGCCAAGAACCGGCTCAGCTAACATCCATGCAGGACCATTTTCATTGAATATAGCAAGTACTCTTTCCATATTGTATTTGACACATGATGCATTGAACTGAGTGCCATCTTGATAGGTGACATCTTCTCTTAGAGTGAAGGTGTAATTCAGTAGGTCTGATGATATTGCTAAATCTTGCGCTAGCAGTGGAATGACTGAATTCACATCGGGTGAATTCCATTCATAAGTATACAGAGTTTCAAACACATTGCTAAATATCCAGGAGCCAGAGTCCTGATAAACGACATGAGGATCTAAGGATTCAGGATCATCCGCGAGTTCCCAGACAACTGGCTCTGTAGATAATTGAGATTGTGCCATAGCAAGAGGTCCGATTGAAAATAAGCAGACTAGATAAACTACAATGAAACTCCTACGCTTTAAATTTCCTCCAGCCAATTATAGATCTCCCTCAATTTATCCAAATTAGACTAGGCTTCAAGAGAAGCATCTACTTCAGAGGCAATAAATGTGCCTTTCCTATCAAGATTAATCTCATTTCTCAATATCCTTGGCTCTCTTAATTGCCAGTTTTGCAGCATCATCTTTTCCGAGTTTTTCAAGGGTCTTCCCGAGTAGATGCCAAATATCTGGGTAGTCCTCCGAGATCTTTATCGCTTCTCTCAGTGCTTTTTCAGCCTCGTGAAAATCTCCCTGTTCAAAGAAGAGGTCACCTAGATAGTACCAAGAAATTGGATCTTCAGGATGCAATTCAATTGCCTTTCTAAACGACTTTTCGGCATTAGAAACCTGACCAATTTTCCATAAACAGTATGCATAGTCTTGCCAAGAAATTGGATTGTCTGGTTGAATTTCGATTGCCTTCTTTTGTACAACAATTGCCTCTTCGTACTTCTCCTGCTTAGCCAGAACAACACCTAACTTGTACCAAGCTTCAAAGAAAGATGGATCCGTCTTCGTTGCTGACCTGTACATGTCCTCAGCTTCTTTGAGCTTTTCTTGACGCTGAAGTGCTAATCCTATGTCACACATCAGGTCTGCATTAGTTGGATCAAACTCAAGTGCTTTTCTTAAGACCTTCTCTGCAACCACGAATTTTCCTTGAACAAGGAGTTCTATTCCTTCATAACGGAGAGGGTCTATATCGTTCACACACTTTCTTTAGATAATCCTCCATTTAATCTCACTGTCTTTACCCTGAGGTTCATCCTAAAGAAGAAACGTCAACGGACATCACAAACGTATTGTATTGATCGAAGATGCTCATGATGAAGTATACAACCTCGCCATTATCCTCAACCAAGTCTGGATGTACGAACGATCCATACAGAGACGGATACTCTGTTGCATCAACTATTGTGATAGGATCGCTCCACTGCCCCCAGAGATTATCTGCAGTTCTAAGGACTATTGAGAAAGCTTCATTGTCGGTATAAAATACAGTCCATTTTTCCAAGTATTCATTCCACATCACAGATACTTCTCCCACAGGAGAAGAGAATATTGGAGTTGCATCATCTGGATTAGAACTCCAAGTGGGTTCATCTGATACTGATACTCCTGATAGATATTGGTAATTGGAGATGTTGAGAATTCCCAATGGATCTACTCTACTCAAATAACATGAACCAAACCTTCCTGAAGGTGTACTCAAAAGATAGACATACTCTTCTGATTCGACGGGTTGTACAACACCAAATTGAATGAAGTTACTATCGCCTGCCCAAGAAATATTGTTCATTTTCGAGAAGTTTTGTCCGTTGTCAGTGGACACAGCGATGGATGCATTGTTACAAGTCCATACTCCTCCAGTGATTGACCAATGCCTGACTGACATATAATAAACGTATAACAATCCATTCAGACTGACTGCTGCTGTTGGTATACATGTCTTCTCAATGTTATCAACCTTGTAACTGGAGATTAGTTCTTTTGCTAAACCAGTCGTGGGATTAATTATCCAATCTTCTAGACTGATTCCGTCCGATGGGTCTGTATCGCTGGATTTAGCTGCTGTGTTACTACGCCAATTTCCTGACATTGAGGTGGTTGATGAAAACGTATCTCCAAAGAAAAAGAGAAATTCTGTTCCATGTTTTACTATAATTCCCAAATCAGTTCCTCCAACTCCATAGACAGTCGAATCAGAAGTGGCATTCACGCCAGTCAATTGTCCATGTAACTGATGTGGAAGATTAGGTGAAGAGTCTGGATTGAAACCCGGGAAATATAGAAACGCCAAGAAAAGGATGAGTACCAACAAAAACACGCTAAGCCCTATCTTCTTACCAGACATCAAAACCTCCTCAGAATGATTTCTGGAATTACTTCTTAATCTCTTCTTCCATTGCATTTCCAGATGCAAATGCTCATTTGTTCTTGAACTTAGGATCACGTTTTTCGAGAAAAGCTGCGACACCTTCCTGGATATCAGATGTGTCAAATGATTCCCGAAACGCTTGGTATTCCAATTCTGAATGCTCGCTGATTGATGTATCTAGAGTTCTTTCTAGAGTTCGATTTGCGAGCATGATAGCGATCTGTGGTTTACTTGCTATACTCCTTCCTAAATCAATAACACCCTTTCTCAGGGATTCTACAGATTCAAAGATCTTATTGACTAGTCCAATCCTGAATGCCTTCTCCGCAGAAATTATCTCTCCAGTTAATATCATTTCTTTAGCAATCCCAAGACCCACTAGTCTTGGAAGTCTGACAATTCCACCGTTACCTGGTAGTGTTCCCAAATTTACCTCTGGGAAACCAAAGCGTGCGTTTGCAGAAGCATAACGAATGTCACAGGCTAATGCAAGCTCACATCCACCACCTAATGCATACCCATTGATTGCACCAATTATGGGTTTATTCATAGAACTCATGTATTGAGCTACAGCTCTACTTGGATCTACAACCTGCTTGATTGTTTCAGAGTCACGACCAACAAACTCATTCACATCTGCTCCGGATATGAAGGCTTTTTCTCCAGCACCTGTAAGAATCACTACTTTTACTATTTCGTCTTCATCAGCCTTTTTGAATAGTTTTAGGAGTCGATTCTTTACTGTGATGTTGAGTGCGTTGTACCTGTTCGGTCGATTGACGGTAATTGTAGCAATAGACCCTTTTACGTCATAAATCACCATACCTGTAGTCATAATTAATTCACATCCAAACCTAATGTAGCATTTTTGGAAGACTAAAACAATCTCCAAGCTCCTGCTGAAGTTTCTTTAACTCATCTCTAACAAAGTCTAGACCAAGCCGTTCAATTGTTTCGAAGGGGCCTTCTTTGTAATTCGAACCCAATTTCATTGCACTGTCAATGTCTTCTTTCGATGCAATCCCTGTTTCGAACTCAATCATGGCTTCTCTTAGATACGGAATGATGATTCTGTTCACAATCCACTCCGGGTCAGCTCCTTTTGGTTCATCCAGTGTAATTCTCTTGCCCTCCTCATATGCATAGAATCCTTTGCCAGCTTTCCTACCGATTCTTCCTTCTGCTACAAATTGCTTCAGCGTTTCAGGAACGCTATAACACTCTCCCAACTCCCTCTCAAGAGTACTCATAGTTCCAATGGATACATCCAAACCAACAAAGTCTGATAGTTCCAAGGATCCCATCGGTGTTCCCAATATCTCCTTCATTGCAGTATCTATCTCTTCCGCACTTGCCAAACCGTGTTCATAGATGTAGTATACTCCTTTCGATATCTGCGAACGAAGTCTGTTGACAATAAATCCTGGGCTATCAATTGCTTTAACACAGATTTTCTTTTGTAATCCGCCTACTTCCAATGCTGTCTGGATTGTTTCGTCATTCGTTTCTTTTCCTTCGATTACCTCCAGTAATTTCATAGCAGGTACTGGAGAGAAGTAGTGCATGCCAATCACCTTTTCAGGTCGATTGGTAACTTTACCAAGCTCAGTGATGCTAAGTGATGAGGTGTTGGAAGCAAGGATAGTGTCTGGTCGTGCAGCATTGTCCATTTCTTTGAATAGTTTCTTTTTGACATCCATGTTCTCAAATACTGCCTCAATTACTAAATCCACATCAGCAACTGCCTCTCCAAGATCAGTTGTTGTAACCAGACGACTAATCAATCTCTCGCCATCTTCAGGAGATAATTTTCCACGTTTAATTCCTGATTCTATGTATCCTTTGAATCTTGACAATCCTCTGGCTATTGCCTCGTCGTCAAGATCTCTCATTACAACATCATAGCCAGCAACCACTGAAACATATGCGATTCCTGAACCCATTAGACCTGCACCAACAACCCCAATCTTCTTCACCTTCATTTTTTTCACTCCTTTTCTCTGAATGCTAATCTAGTGTATGGTTTTCCCCATCTTTCATCGTA
>JAEORG010000302.1 GCA_016841005.1 Candidatus Thorarchaeota archaeon
GCATCTTTCTCCCAAGCAGCTTTGAATTTCTTGAAATCAGTAATCATGGCTTTTGTGACTGTTCCCACGTGCATTCACCAAAGATTCGATGGGATTTCAAAAGAAAAAGGAATCTTGTGCGAATGTAGTGTGATTTTCGAGATCAAGAAATAGGTGCATAAACAAACCAGCACACTTAGATATTCAAGTGTATTGAAAAAAAAGCGGTTCCCATGTCAGCAAGTAAGACGCGATATGCCACGCCTGCACTTTTCTTCATTGTTATAGGAGGAACAGCTGCATTCATTATTTGGTTTGTAACATCTAGTGCCCCACCCACAGAAATCATGGGTATTCCAGACATTCAGATTTCGACTGTCATTCTGCTAGCACTAGTTGCATCTATTCCTATTACATTTCTAGAATATTTCCTACTAGCAGTCCCAGTAGCTTTCATATTCCTGTTTGGGAATCGGATTCTAAAGGCCGCATCCTATGAAATGAACATCATGAATATTGGAAGAATATTCAGTGGTCGACATATGATTCGAAGAACAGCAGCACCTGCGCTATTTGCAGTTGCTTGGTCAGACTTCCCAATTGTACGAGATTTTGTAGAACGATGGGTGTTCATTGTTACACCGACAGGTTACGACTATCTCCATGAGGCATCACTATCTTTGATGTGTGCATTAATCTTCATGCCAGTTGCATTGTTCCTCTTCATGCCTACTTGGGTCTTGAATGATTCGGGAATCGTTACTCATCTTAAAGAGAACAAACTTGAGATTCGCCAGTGCCCTGATACACAGGGTGTTGGTCGATGGTTAAGTGGTATCTTTGGAGGATATGCACTTATCGCATACCCAATGACTATGTTTACTACCCACCTCTATTTACCATATTTCTCCAAAGGAGCATGGCCTAGCGAAGTAGAACTTCTCAATGCGTTGCTGCTTATAGCTGGTCTACCCCTCTTCGTGATGGCATTCATAATTCCAGTTGTAGCCTTTAATGAGAGGTCACAGGCAAAAATACGAGTGCGTATCGCAAAGTTTGCTTCTTCCCTCGGAGCAACAATTGTCCGAAGGACAAAGGTAGAAAAGGCACAAAGGATTGTGAGAGAGGGCATTCTCACGGAAGAAGCAGGGAAGGTCATTGTCTCAACTGCCAAGACCGCACCATTGAGGGTTCAAGAAGAGAAAGAGGTCGTTTCAAGTAGGAAATCAACAAAGACCAAGAAAAAGAATGACTCCAAGAAAAAGAACAAGAAAAAATGAAGGAAAAAACTTGGAGGAGGGCACGGAATCCTTAAGTCCTCCCAAGTCTCAATTAGCTTAACCTCGATAGGAGAGGAGTGGTCAAATACCTTGATGGATGATTCGAGATCTGGAGGGTACACGTACTCAGATGAGCCATCTCAGCTTTATACAATTGGGAAATACTGGGTGCATGGTTTTCTGTACCAAATTTTAACAACTGTTGTCTTAATTCCCGCTTTATTTGCTATGATATTCCTGATAATTCTCGTATCGTTTATTGGAATAATCATTGGATTCGGTTTGTTATTCATGGCAATCGGTTGGGCGAACAAAGCGATTTCTGGATATCTTTGGAAAATTGAGAGTCGCGGTGCATGGACTAGTCTAATAGGACATGGACTGGCACTCTTTATTGCACTGTTGCTTGTTTCAATTCCAGTAGCCTACATTCAATTCATGTTTTACTACAGTATATTGATTTACTATTTCATTGCTTATGGCCCCGCGCCCATTATTCAGGGATATATTGCTAAATCGGTTGCGGGATACTTTTCAGATGATATGACCCAAAAAGCATTCGCGGTCAGGAGTGGACAAACACCCAAGGGACCACTTACAACATGTCCCTATTGCAATGCAGTTTTCCCCTATAGAGAGATCGACATCACTGTAGAAGGTACAGCTCCGTGTCGTACGTGTGGAGCAGTAATACAAGATCCAAGGTATCGTCCTGGAGGCCCGAGAAGAGCACAGCCCTCGAGAGGATTAGATCCAGAAAAATCCAGAGATAATGATGATTCTGTTTGGGGGTAATTGAATATTCAGGGCTTATGATTAGACTATATCTTTCAGGACTTGTCTCTGAGATATTTTACCCCATGCAAGGAAAGTTAGATTTTTCCACCTCTGAAATGATTTCTCTCTGATATTTAGACAATCCGCAAAATATAGACTCATCACGATTCCATGCGAAACAATTAGGGATTGTTCATCTTCTAATTCTATATTCTCGATTGTTTGAGAGAATCTTTCAAGTGCATGATGAGGAGATTCCCAACCTTCAACTTGCTCTGGAGGGAACGAGAGCACACTGTTGACACATCTAACATATTGTTCCTTTGATTCATGAAATTCATTTCCCCGGTCAAGTTCAGCTAATCCAGATTTTGAGATTACATTTATACCCAATCTTTTTGCAAAAGGAATGGCTGTTGATAGTGCCTTCTTTTCTGGAGATGAATAGATTCTAAGTACATTATCAAAGACACCTGTATCCGCAATGGATTGAGCGTCCTGCATTCCACGGTTTGTGATATTCCATTCTGATACTGGAGTTGCAAAATCGATTGTTGTCTGAGCGTGACGAAGGATGATTAGATCTGCGGTCATTGTGTATTCCGTGACTTTTTCGTATCATCTCTTGAGAAGTCTTACAACTACTCCTAGTATTCCTATGGCAAGAATTGCAACGAAAATGACCAGTAGAGTTGGAAATTCTGTAGGAAATGTTGCTGATGTGTCGGTAGTCGAGGTATCACTCGTTGTCGTATCAGTTGTATCGACACCAACTGTGATTTGTTCAGTAATTGAGCCACTAATGCTACATGTAGCTGTAGCCTTGAGAACATCCCCAGTGTTCGCACCAACATTGAAGACATCATCCATTCCAGATGCTGTTTCTTGTGGAGGCTCATACAATCTTGTGTTCACTAGAACATCGTTTTTCCAGATTTGTATCTGAGCAATTCTGTGATCACCTGTAACAGGACCGTGTGTAACTTCTACTAGAAGAGTCTGTGAATCAATATCATAACTCAAACTCATACCACTTGGGTTATGAGCTTGCACTGGAACTTGTAGTGAAGCAACAAGTACAACAAGCAGTGCAATCGGTATGAATCGTCTTATTTTCCTGACTATTTCCACGCACTGAACACTCTCCAAGTTTGCTATAGTAGAAACTAGTGGTTATGAGTCTTTGGAGATGCTTTCCTAAACCATCTAATAATACTCTCTGCTGTTTCTTATTATGGACTGGATCTGGGCAGCAACTACCAGATCCGTGTTCTACATTGAAATCAGGCTGCTTTACTGCCTGGTGGAATGTCAGATAGCCATACTGGAATCCAGTTACCTGCTTTATCAGCATGCTCAACTGCGATTATCATACCATGACTCTCAATTCCACCAATATTCTTAGGTTCGAGATTCGTGAGGAACAGCGCTGTTTTACCATTCAGATCATCACAGGAATACATGTCAGCAAGCCCTGTCACCATAGTTCGCTTCTCTGTTCCAATGTCCACTTCGATTTTGAGTAATCGATCTTTCTTTGGCACTTTCTCGCAAGATAATATCTTGCCAGCTCTCAAATCTAGTTTCTTGAAGTCTTCGAACTTCACAATGTCTTCTGTCACTGTTTCTTCTCCTTTTTCTTTAGCTTCAGCAGCCCTAATCCTGCCTTCAATATTTGTCTTCAGGTCTTCCAGAAGGTCCTCATCTATCTTGGAGATTATTGGTTTAGGCTTTCCAAGCTTCGCACCAGGTTTTGGAGTATCAAGGGCATCATCTAACAATGAATCATGAACTGCTGGGCCATCATATCCGAGTTGAGCCCAGATCTCTTCTGCAACACTTGGTAATATAGGATCAATTAGAACTGCTAAAGCCTTGGTTAAAGCAACAGCATTGTATAGAACCTCTCCCGCTTTTACTTTATCTTCCTTAACAAGAGTCCAAGGCGCATTTGTTTGAAAGTATTCATTGCCAACAGATGCAAGTCTAAGTATTTCATCTGTTACTTTTTTGAGTTCATATTCATTAGTTGAGTCGATGATGCTTTCTATCGTTTTCTCAATCTCCTTCCTCAGACCTGAATCAAGCTTGCCTTCTGGAACTTCACCAAAATGCTTGTTCGTAAAATGCAATGCACGATAGATGAAGTTTCCAAATGTACCTACCAATTCAGTATTGACCTTGTCTGCGAAAGAATCCCAAGAGAAATCTAGGTCACGAGTATGTCCAGTAAAGGAAACCATATAGTATCTCAAGTAATCTGCGTTGAGACCTTTGTCGAGGTAGTCATCCTTGATAAATACAACATAACCTCTACTCCTGCTGAAGTTATGATTACGAATCTTTACCATCCCTGATGCAACAATAGCTGATGGTAGATTGTATCCACTTCCCTTCAATAAAGAAGGCCAAAAGATGCAATGGTGCTGCACTATATCTAATCCTATAAAATGTACAAGACGCCCATCACCTGGTTTCCAATACTTTTCCCATTCTTTTGGTTTACCAATTTTCTTGGCCCATTCTTCAGTACTCGACATATATCCAATAGGAGCGTCCACCCACACATAGAGTACCAAAGATTCATCTCCTGGAAATCTTACACCCCAATCCAAATCACGTGTTATACACCAGTCCCTCAAACCTTCCTTGACCCAACCCAGTGCGAAATTCTTAGCATTCTTTGTACCATCTACATTCTCCAGAAATTCTCCAACGAAGTCCTGAAATGCACTCAATCGAAGGAATTGATGTTTTCTTTTAATTTGCCGTGTGGGATTGCCACATACTGCACACCTCGGATTCAATATCAAACCAGGTTCGATATATCTCCCACAGCCTTGATCGCATTCATCACCACGCGCATCAGCACCACAATAGGGACAAGTGCCTCTAACGAATCTATCCGGTTGTGACCTGCCGCAGGTATCACAGAAAGGGGTTTCAATCTCTTTTGCATAGATATATCCATTCTCCTGAAGTGTCTTCACAATCTGGATTGTCCTACTGTGATTCTCAGGATCGTCTGTGGTGCCATAGTTATCGAAGAAGATATTGAGTCTTGGAAAGGTGTCTGCGAGAATCTTGTGATATTTCTTGTATGTTTGTTCAGGTGTTAGTCCTTCAGCTTCTGCAGCCACTAGGACAGGAGTACCGTGAGTATCTGAACCACACACAAAAGTAACATCGACTTGCATTTTCTTAAGGAGTCTGACGAAGACATCTGCTGGCACGTAAGTACGAAGGTGCCCGATGTGCATCTCGCCTGAGGCATAAGGTAGTCCACATGTTACAAGTACCGGTTTATCTGTTGGATAGTTCCTCAGTTCTTTCACACTCCTTTCATTCTCTGACGTGAAATTCATCTATCACTGACTGAACGCGAAGAGATGCTTGGTACAAAAAAGGTTTGTATACCCACTGGCGGCTTGTTTCCACTCTGCCTGTTTGAACACGTGTTCTCTCGTTTTCTATCGTGAAGCTTTCTTTCCCGCCTTAGAATGATAGTCGCGAATGAGAATTGGTTTGATATAACTGTAACGATAATTCGCGTTTAAGATGCAAAAACTCATTTGAGAGGAAAGTCTTGACACTTGGTACGATTCAGGAGAGAAGCATTATTTGAAACCTCTTGGAACAATAACGATGTACTATCGATTTGTCGACAAAGATACACAGACGACATTAGAATCAATAATGGATTCAGCATACAATTACAGCGATTTTGTGCACCAATTAGTTGATAAAGTCTGTACGGAGGACTCATCAGAACATCTCATTCTACTTGCTGCATTGTTGGCGCATAATCTCAATGAACATCCGATTATGAAGCAATTATCTGCGAAGCATGGTGAGAATCTCTTCGCAAAACCATACATACTAAGAGTTGAATCGTATTATTTGGAAAATCCAAAAGGATACGAGGATGCTAAGATAGCTATAGATAAAGTCCTTCAAACAGATCCTGAGGATTGGATATCTTGTAGGATGTATATTTTGGAAGCAGTGATTGGAGATATGGTGTCTCCAGTAGATCCATACACACACAACGCGTTAGCCCAATTGGAAGCACTCTTGGATAAGAATGAAGACCTATCCTGTTTTAGACACGACCTCATGATAAATCAGTATCTTCAATATATCGATGTTGATTTTTCAAAAGCTCTTTCGCTATCAGAGCAGACCTATGAAGTGGCAATGGAGTGTGATGATCAAGTAAATGCAGCATACATCTTGAAGGACAGAGCGTTGGCGTTGGGAGCTCGTGATACGATAAAGGCAATAATCCTCTCTGAAGAAGTCATAGATTTGAGTAAAAAATTAGGTCTGAGATGGCTTCAAGCAGAGATGTCGAATGTGGTAGGGATGCACCGCGCTGCACGAGGCGAATATGATACAGCTATTGACCTTCGACTTGACTCTATTCGATTGAGGGAGAAGATTGGTTCTCAAACTCTATCAATTCTTCCCCACAATATTTCTCTATCATACAATGAAATTGGTGATGGTGAGGCCGCTCTTGAATGGGCGAACATGGCGTTGGCAACAGCTCGAGCGCAACCTAAGGGTTTACCTTATGCACATCTTGATAGGGCAAGAGCTCTCATAACATTAGGTCGTCTAGATGAAGCAAGAGATGATTTGGACAATGGGCATGAGCTTGCACTAAAGAGCGCAGACGAATTAATCATTCAAACTAGCTATCTTACAACAGGATTACTTGAGATGGCAGAAGGTCGTAACCTTGATGCTATGCAGAGCTTCGAAAGAAGTTTAGAAATCTGTGAACGAATTGGAAAACCAAACCGAATAAATTCCTCTCTCCTAAGACTCACAGAATGTGAACTGGAAATGTTTGATGAGTCAGGACTTGGTGAATCTGCTGAGTTTTCGGGAAAATGGATGGAACGTTTGGAGAAGGAAATGGGAGACAAGGATGCTCCGGGAATTCGTGGACTTTTCCTTCTTCAGAAGGCAGAATTGCGATTCAAACAAGGACGACGAGATGAAGCTTTAGAAATTCTAAAGAATGTGAGGTCCTTAGCAGGGCAACAAGGATTGCATTTTCTTGACCAGAAAGTAATGTCATTACAGACATTAGCTGAACTTGTTGACAGGTAGGGAGATATGGAGATGGAAGACTCAGAGAGAAGTTATTCAAAGAAGAAACTTGGATACATTGTTGTATTAATAGAACTCATAATATCAATAATTACAATAATTTACGGACTAGGAATAGGCTTTGACCAAATCTCAGGAGCTATACAAATTATTGGGTATGTGGTTGTGTTGACAGTTGCCTCATTGATTTTTGAGGCAGTATATGGTGATTATGAAGAACGAAGGAATGAACAGCATCAGGGCACGTATCATGAGATTAAGACTTAGGTACATCATGCACTTATTTTCATAATCTGCTGACGTTTTGTAGGTTGCTTCTTTCTATGTTTGCTCAGGATTGAACGAGTACCTCTTTGATATCCAAGCTTAACTCTCGCCATTATAATCAACTCAAGTGGTGTGGGGGCCGAAGCCCCCACTGCGTCTCAGTTTGCCGGGAGGTGCACACGGAGCCGCGAATGTAGACCTCAAATTCGTAGTGAAATGAGGATCGTAATTTAGGAACTCGCGTATAGGACACGAAGATGTGCTGCATCATCATCGGTTGGATCACGGTCAGAATCCAGGAGCCCATAGAGAACGTGGAGCACTTCGGCGTTCTTCTGTAGGGTTGATGTTGCGTGAGGGGTGTTTTTGTTTTGTTCGGCCATCGTTCGCTACTCCGTTTACTTCGACGCTGTTTTAAGTAGTTCACCTCTTCTTCCACTGCATTTAGTAATAAATGTACGTGCAATCTAGCCACTATTGAGATAATACCGGAGTAATACGGAGATACTTCTGAACTCAATATATCAATGAAACCAAGCTAGGGCTTGTGAGAGTGCATTTAATTGAACCCTGTTTTCCAAGTTCCACAGGAACTGTAGGGGAGAGGGGGACCAATTATGAGGAGAATGGAGGAAGATGATCTTCGTCTCTATCAATGGGCCAGAGCTGACCATCCTCAACAGCATCATGTAGGAGTTTGAAGCCTTCCGCTTCCTCGAAACCCACTGCTTCTAGTCCTCTGTTAAGTTCAGATAATGTAAAAGTATCTCCAAGTCCAGCAACTGAGCGGGCATCTGAGATCTTCCTATAGCGGCGTGGAAGTGCGCCTTCAACTGGGAAACGATAGTACTTCAACAGGATGCCATCCAGATAGTCATCAAACATCTCCTCTATGATCCTACCTGTCTTATCATCTCGAAATTCGGTTGGTGGGGCCTCCATCTGGTCATCCAAGAGTAAGCCAATTTCTCTTGTGAACATAACCATCTTTGCTTCATGAACCAGTGATGGAGAGGTCATAGTCACAAAGGCACAGATCAGATTTCTGGTTGCCCCGGCACGAATGATATCTGAAATGGGTGTGAGTTTCCATTCCCTATCAGCACCATTGTTCTCGAACTCAGACCTGAAATGAGTTACAGCAGTAACAAAGGCGGAAAGCATTCCTTCTTCAAAGCCACCTTTGACAATCTTTGAATAAAATGGCAATCCACTATTCTTGTGAAGTATTAATACCCCGAGCAGATTATTTGCATCATCAAATGTGGATTTAATATCTAATGCCTCTCTTCGTAACCTTCTGTTTCTTCGCCGTGAATAGAGAATGGATATAGCGGACATGATCAATAGGACAGAAATAGCTGATAGTGGGATGATATTTAAAACAATCAATTTGTATAGTGGTGCAGGAATAGTAGAAACATCAATTCCTACTTCGTTGGCAAGATGGTTCTGTTTTTGAACACTAACTAGTATTTGCATGTCATCATCATGCCAATAGTCTGCTATGATCTGGCCATTATACACTCCAGGTGTATCTTCGTCTAGGGTTGTTTCAAATACTCTTGAACTACCTATGTGGAGAAGTATCGTAACAGTAGCATTTGTGATTGGTTGACTTGAATCAGCATCGCTGAGTGTAACAGTGACATAAAGCGGGTCGTATTGATCCCAATTGATATTTGTATCAGTTGTTACCCTAACAGGTACTCTTTCTACTTCAAATTCTAGAGTACTAGTTTGGGATTCATGACCTTCCTTCGAAAATTCTATTACAACAGAGAATGGCCCAATTTCAAGAGGATTCAATGTTACAATGTATCCTGAAACATCTTCCTCCCAAGTAATGTACTCCGATCCACTTCCGCTAATATCTAACCCTGCGCCTTCAATTAAAGAACCATTAGAAAGCAATACATAATCAAATGTAAACTGATAGGATCTCCCATAGATACAGGTTCGTGGTTCGAACTCGTTTACATCCGTGGGTCTGGCTCGTATAGAGAAGGTGAAATCGAGTTCAACTGGGTCATATTGACTCTTATTTGCTGTAATGGTGATGGACCATGAATCAACGACATCTCCAGTTAATGTCAAAATATAATGTCCCGGTTGTAACTCCTCGGGTAGAATACTCCAGTATAATCCAGTAGGGCTGTGAATATCCACAGAAAATTCTGCTAAAGATATATTCGAAACTGCTATACCATCCTGATTCAATCGTTGAAGTATAAGTGGAATTTCTATTGAATCACCATAGTATATCTCATAGTTGGATGCGGGATTTTCAGGTATCAATACCATTTGTATGTAACCAACCTCGAGAGGAGCAGAGGTTGTTGCATCGAGGTAGTTTACTGCAGTTGCTTTAAACCTGAGCTGATATGATCCAACTTCTGTGGGGGTTATTACAAGTTCGTACATCCCATTGCCTAAATCAGTAACCGATGAGAAAGTCAGTCCAGCTGGTGGCGAGATTATCTCAAAAGAAGCGCCTTCTATTCCATACCCGGTTTCGTTCTCGTAACTAAATAGAATAGTTGAATTCTGATCAATATCTATGAATTCTTGCGATGATTCAATTGTTAGAATAGATGATAAGTCTGTCACAGAAATTGTAAATGTAAAGAGCTTCCTGTCATGGTTAGTGATATTTGCTTCAAACAATATCGTGTATGTATCTGCTACAGTGGGATCTAAAATGATTGAATAATTGCCATCACCAAGATCCGTTGGATTTGTAATCGTGAGACCAGTTGAGGGGGTCGTGCTGACCGTTGAAACAGTTGCTCCTGGCAATCCGTATCCGGTTCCATTTGTATATCTAAGTACTAGATGAAATTGCTGACCATATCCTATGGTCCTAATACTTCCATTATCCGAAGTTAGAGATGCTGCAAATGTACCTACATCGAGTAAGAGGACATCCGAAGCAGATTCGTAGTAAGTTCGATTTGCTGAGATTTGAATAGTATAACTTCCTGAAATCGAAGCTGTGAAATCCACGCGATATTCTCCAGACCCCAAGTCTTCAACCAAACCCCAAGTAAGTCCACCTGAGGGCCCATCGTAAGTTATCGTAACTAATCCAGATTCAATACCAACTAAGAATTGATCCTTGTAAGAGAATTCAGCGGTATATGTCTGAAGTAGGTTTGTCTCTGCAGTTGTTCCATCAATTGTGAGAATGTTTCCTGTCAAGATTGACCTAATTATGAAAGTACAGTCAGCTGAGTCATAGTATGTTGCTGATGCATTCACTTGTACTAAGAATTCTCCTCCACCAATAATCGAAGTATCAAAATTCCCTTCCCACCAGTTATGCACTGGATTTGGCTGGAAAGTAACCGTAGTTGCAGACCAATTCGCGATTACAATAGAACTTGGATCCATGATATATTGGTTAGTTTCTATGTCGCGATATCTAACCATATTTGTGATAATGTCACCAGCATCAGTGTTTATTATCGCGTTCTCAACAACCAATTCTGATTGGTGATGAATCTCAAAAGTAGATGCTATATAGGCAACTTCAGTCCCATTGTACCACAAAACAGCTACTGACCAAGAACCCGCAGTAGTATTTGTAGATCCCAATACATATGGACTGCTATTGAATACGTTTCCAGTGGGACTATCGAATACATCAACAGCCCATAATGTGTCATTGGGGAGATA
This sequence comes from Candidatus Thorarchaeota archaeon, assembly GCA_016841005.1. The sequence goes on from JAEORG010000302.1 coordinate 11,103, forward strand.
CCACCCGATTTCAGCATTCATAACTGAAGGGGGAGTTTCGGAAGCTGTACCGATTGCAATCGATGCTCTAGTCCAGTTTGTACTTCTGAAGGTAGTCGAGTTTGACCAGATTGGAGATCCAGAGCTTGATATTTGTGTAGCAATATCTAAGCCATAATTAGGAAGTTCTCCTGTAAATTTCCACCATCCTAATCTTGTTAGAAGTGATTCGGGAATGATAAATGAACCTGAGTAGAAAGTGCATTGACTCGTTACATCAGAGAGGAATGGGTCA
>JAEORG010000303.1 GCA_016841005.1 Candidatus Thorarchaeota archaeon
ATGATCATATGATTGCTGCAATCTATAAGCCAACTGGATTATTCCACGATTATTGGAACTTTACATTTGTTTTGGAAGACACAGTTAGCCCCACAATAGAGAATGTCACTGCTGTTTTCGACGCAGCTCAAAATCAAGTTGTATTTAGTGCATTGATAACAGATTTTGACCTTAATGCGACTAGTGTTTTTCTCATAGTAATAGATGGTCCAGTAGCTACAACAACACCAGAAATCCATGCGTTAGTATTCAATGGTACTCACTATACTGCGAGTGCTTCTAGAGCAGCCTTTACTAGTTCAGAGGTCTTCTGCAAAGTCTCTGCTAAAGACAATTCAGGAAATGGTGCAGAGTCTTCAGTGCAATCAATACGATTCGCTGTTTCTGAACTAGGACCGCTTGAAGTTATGCTCGCAGTAGGCGTCGGAGTTGCTGTAATAGCAGGAATAGCTGTGTACATGTTTAAACGTCGTTAGGAATGCAAAGGAAAAGCAAGATGTGCACTCTTGCACTCTTGCACTTCCTGATTTGTCCATTAAAGTGAGGGAAGTGAAAATCAGACGAGGTGTATTGTTCATCACAGGAATTAACGAATCATTTCCAATATCCGGATGGTACACTGTCCATAAGTGCATCAAACATGTTTTGATAGCGAGAAGCAGCATCTTCAAGATTCAATCGATGAGCCAGTTGTATTGTATCGAGAAGTAGAACCTTTAATTCATCAAAATCAGCCCAATATTCTTCAGAAACGTAGTCATATTGTTTGAGTCTTGTGGATAGTTCATTGATTCTGTCTTCACGAACTGACATCTCTTCCAGTCTATCATCCTGAGACAAAGGACTTCCCTCTATTATTCATTCAATTGTATAATTCTTGTTTCTCCAAGTGTACGCGGATCTTCGTCCTGATATTTACCTTTCACATCACGGATGGTGAGAGTACCGTCAACTTTGAGGTCTTCAACATAAGAACCCTCGTGTACTCCCCAAATACCAACATCCGTGTTTTCTCGAACATAGAATAGACTTTGAGTAGCCCAAGAGTTTAGATCATCTATTTTATTAGCTTGAGTCGGTGCAGTTTCTTTTAGACCAATCCAATCGTAACGAACCACGCAGTAGAATGGATCGCCGCTTAGTCTATCAGTTGTTTGGTCCATGGTTGATCCTTCCCATCTAAAGACAACGACAACACACAACCATTTTCCAATCTCTTGAAAACTAATCGCACCTTCTGGAGATCCATCAGGTCTATGACTACCATATTCTGTGTAGTCACTAAGCCAAGGTAATACTGAATAGTTGATTATTCGTGCTTCGATATCTTTCATGAGAGCATCAGTCTTCATCTCATCCATCTAAACCACATTCCCTTCCCGAAGATTCACGGCTATATAACTCATCGGTTCTCAAAATACTCAATGCGTCGAAAGAAGGATATATGCCACAATCAAATTATCTTCCAGCTGATTACGGTGAAGGATGGCACAGACACGTCGATATCATTCAATAAGATTACACCAAATGTGATAGTTGCCAATTACAAATCATTCTACAATCTTAATGCAGCTGCAGTAGCTCTTAACAACTTCATTATTGTCATAGATCCACTCTATTATCCATCACAGGGTAGGAAATTTAGAAAGCACATTGAATCAGAGTTCAAACTTCCAGTCAAATACCTCTTCATAACGCATTACCACGGTGACCATGTCTTTGGTATGAGCGCATTCAATGATGTTGATGTAATTGGCACTGATTGCTTAGCTAGTAATATACTCAAGAAGATTGAAACACAGTGGACACAAAAAGCTCTAGATGATTGGAAAAATGAAGATCCAAGCATTGCCGCTGAAATTGATGCAATGGTTTTTTGGCCACCTAACATTACGTTCGAAGATTCATATACAATTCACGATGACAGACTTACACTTGAATTGAAAAGATCTGGAGGGCACACAGGTTGTTCAGCTTTCGCATTCTTACCAAGCGAGAAGATACTCTTTGCTGGAGACGATATCGCAGCATTTGATTGGCCATACATTAGTGATGAAACTGGATCTCCTGATAATTACATAAGAACCTTGGAATGCATGCTAAATCTCGATATCAATAAGGTGGTGCCAGGTCATGGTGTGATTGTGGACAAAAAACTCATCAAAGAATACTTGGATTACATATTGAAATTGAAACAAATCGTAATCAAATCCATTACTAAGGGACTCAATCCTGAGGATATTGAAGTTCCTGAATTCTATGATCCAGCTACAGAATGGCAAATTCCTGAGGCTATGAAATTCATGCACAAGTTCTATTCAGACCAGATGAACTGTGAATGGTGATTGTAATTATTTACGAGCATTAGCACAAAATGCATTAATTTTTTAATAAGCACTACTTCACTTCATATTTGATTCGCTGAGGAGGAGTAAGATTTGAAGAAGACTCCAATTTCACTGAAAATTACATCGATTGCAGTGGCATCGATGATTATTATTTCATCTGTAGCTACGATTGAAATATATTTCTTAACAAATTCTAAGGGTGATACCAAATCCTGGATTGTAAACAATCCAAGCCAAAGTAGTCCCCTTGTTGATTATTCAGTTCCTGCAGACCTCGGAGTATGGGTTCCATTTATTTCAGCCGCTGAAGGCACTCCTTCTGAGGTTCATGTCACAAGTTCTAATACATCAGGAATCACGATTGAGGCTAATTTCCATGGATTTTGGAGGGGAAATGTTTCCATAAACGGTACTCGATTTCATCATCTAGAAATGCCTGGAGCAGGTTCATTGCAAATTCCAGGTGCACCAGTTCTACCATGTCTGTTCGAGTACATTGAGGTACCTCATAATATTAATATTTCAATTGTTATACTGGGTTCATCATCTAGCAAATTAAGTGGATATGATATAGAACCATCTGTTTATGAAGACATTCCTTACCCAGTTGCAATTGGCATTGACAGCATAGTACAGACAACACCTCTACCAATAAGTTATGGTCCAGAGTACTCGGATAATTCTTTCTTCCCAAATAATCTGACGAGCACAGAAGGAGCATTAGAAAATGAATCAATGATTATGCGGAGACACAGGTTGCTAGGACTTAGCTTTTATCCAGTCCTCTACAATCCAACCAACGACACTCTAATGGTGTATTCACAAATCGAAGTAAAAATAAACTACAGCACTGCAGCATCACTTCAACCAGTCGACGCATGTTTACGCTCAGATGTGTTCGACCGTATCCTGGGTAACACAGTATTGAACTTCTTCTCTATCTATTCGTCTATTCCTATTCTAGCATATTCCCCCTTGAATGCAATACCTGCACAAGTATATGATGATGTCCCTGAGTACTTGATTGTAACAACTTCGAGGTTCAAAGCACAAGCAGATAGATTGGCAGATTGGAAAGATCGGAAAGGTGTTCCTTCGAAGGTTGTCACAGTAAGTGCAGGTGACGCAAATGAAGTTACACAAGTAATTCATGATGCATACTTTAATGCATTATCAAACAATAATCCACCTCCATCTTATGGTCTGCTCTTTGGTGATGTTGATGATATTCCAACCAGATATGACACATCGATGAGTTCCTGGTATTTCACACTTGGCCAAGGTCCGATTGCATCGGATCTAAGCTATTTCGATGTTCAAGGATCCGGTTACCTCCCAGAGATGGCCTATGGTAGAATATCAGTTGATACAGTAGAACAGGCAGAAATTGTCGTCGACAAGATACTTCAATATGAAAAAAATCCACCAGATGACACTTCATTCTACAAAGATGCGTTTTTTGCTGCGGAATTTCCTGATACGAATCCTCTAGATGGAGAGGAGGACAGTGAATTCAAATTTGTAAGTGTTCTAGAAAGAATTAGGCATTTTCTGAAAGAGAATGGTTACACAGGCCATATCAATTATTCATCTATGTACATGAATTTTGACTATCCCGGTCACATTAGTGGTTCAAACAAAGATCTAGATGATTTGGAACTATTTTGGAGCACACACCCAACCTCAAAATTAGTTTTAGATTCAATCTTCAGAAATGACTATGAAGATTTCTATAAGAACTTCGCATGGTTAGGTAGATATGACTGGCTTGGAGAGCCTTATGAACCCAATTGGGACAATCCTTTCTATGCAGATGCTATCGACAATGTCACTCGTAGTCTCAACGAGGGTAGATTCTTGGTCTATTACTTCGGACATGGTGGTTCCGAAAATATGGTTCGACTCGCATTAGGCTACCCGAGGGACTTTGTTGAGGGATGGCAACATCCATACCTAGATTTGAATCATCCTCTAGTCAATATAGAAAACGGAGTTGAAACACCTCTAATAATAAGCATGGCATGCAGCACTGGATGGTTTGATGGGGAAACAGATGAGAGTGTAATGGAGCTTTGGTCAGGTCACGATCTTTTCGAAGATTATGCAACTGAGTGTTTTGCTGAAGACATCACAAGACTCGGTTATGAAACCATGGAAATCAATGGCGCAGTTGCAGTGATTGCACCATCTCGTCCTGCTTATGCTCTTGTTGGTGCATACCTAATGGATGGAATAACAGCAGCATTCTGGCCCGAATTCACTGAGGACGATGGGGACCTCATATATGACAATGGAGGATCAGCACTTTACGAAATAGGACCAGCACTCATTGAAGGAAAGCTATATGCGAAACAGAAATGGAGAGAGTGTTATGATAATGCACTAATAGGGTTTAGAGAACTTTGGTATCCTCAACATAAGGCTCCTACAACATTCTACGAATATCATCTCTTTGGAGACCCTGAAACACAACTCTGGACAGACGTCCCATCAATCTTTGAGGTAATACACCCAGCAAGTTTTTCACTTTCTGATGCTCAACTAGTTCCTATAACCGTATTAGATGATGAGTCAGGGTTGCCTGTGGTTGGAGCGAAGGTATGCATTCGACAAATAGTTGATGGGGAGAAAGCTATCTATAAGGTAGGAGAAACAGATACAAATGGTCAAGTGAGCTTTGAGATTGATGTGACGTCAGTTTCAAAAATTGATGTCACAGTAACAAAACACAATTATCGCCCGTATATAGGAAATATGAATCCATTCGTATACATTGATCCTTTAGTACTGCTCCTCGCAGGAATAGGTATAGTGGTAATAATAATATTGCTCGCAAAGAAAAAGAAAGCCTGATAGTCAACAAGCTAGTAGGATTTTTAAGTAACCTCAACTCTGCTTTATGACTAATCGCGTTCAAAGGAGGAAAAAAGGCGATGGAAGTTCCCAGTTGGTTATTCTGGCTATTAGTTATCTTAGTAATCTTCTTGTTCATCGAAGCTTTGCATATTGTTGACATCATCCCGAATGTTGGAATTGGATGGCCTAACTAACTAGTTCAGACCATCAAATAGATGGAATGCAGAAGAAGACTGCAAACATAACTAGTCGAATTTGAGAATGGGTAAATCATGCGAGATGTCAATATACTTGCCAATCAAATATACTTCATTCAAGTAGCTCTGTAGATCATTGGCATTATTGGGAGCTGGACTTCAATTAGCCTTGTCATAGTGTGCGATATGAGTCCACATTTTGATAAATAAGATGACTAAAGCCTATTCTGCAAATCAGCAAAAAAAGGTCTCAAATAATTCAGATTATTTTCATCAATGAGCGATTGGAGCTGTGGAAGAATCTCTCTGAGGAGAATATCATCATTGTTCAGCATTGCCATTTCTGCTTTGAGCAATAGAACTTGTCCAAGTATTCCAGGTAGTTCTTCAGATATTGCTCTTTCTTCTAAGATTGCAAGTGATGGAGAAACTACATTACTTTGTGGAGAAGACATAATCTCAATTGCAGCCAGATGACGTAAGAATATGTTCTCCATGAGCAAGGCAGTTCCCTGATGTTCATAGATTTCTAGTCCCTGTTCAATACTGCTAAGAGCTAATGAATAGTCGCCTTGTTCCATTTCCAAAAGACCTGAAACAAAATGAAGCCATGCCATTTGATCTTCATTTCCACCTTTTACAATCTCTTCTCGAATGGAATCAAGGATAGACTGAGCCTCTATCAATCGTTTTAACGAGATCAATGCCCAAATTTGAAATAATCGAGCATGATTCAGTAAATATGGTCTACCACTAAACTGATCTTCTGCCATTTGACCCCATTCCAGTCCCGATTCAGAGTCGCCTATTGCATTATAATAAATCGAAAGGAAAGAAGAAGGATTTCCGTATTCAAAACCTGCTCTTTCAAGGACATTGACCGATTTCAAACATAGTTCAATTGCCCTATCGAAATCACCCTTTATTGCATCCAAAAAGCTCAGGTTATAGATAACATTAGCATAATTTGCAGGAATTCCTAAACTGGATTCAATTATTTGATACGCTTCTTCTAAGGCCAAGCGAGCTTGCGCTCTATCAAAGTTCACCGACCTACCTCCTTTTCGCATTAGGAGATGTGCTTTCCGCAACCTATCGTCAAATTCCTCAGCAATTTGTATTCCTCGTTCAATAAGACGAAACTGTTCCTCTGTGTCTCCGTCTATTTGCGCACGAATCGATAAGAAATCGCATAGAACGATTTCATAGAATCCAAACTTTGGATTGCTCTGTATGAGTTCTTCTATTCTCTCCATGGTGGCTGATTCATACATTATTTTAGGGTAATTTCTAATATCAACCTCAAACTTAATCAAATTCATTTCAAGAATTAACCAATCATCAGGATCTGTAGCAATGACAGCATCAGCTAGTTCATGGACCTTCTGCTCATCCTCGTAAACTCCTTGGTACACTGAAGAATAGAAAAGGTTTGGCCGAAGAATCTGATGATGCCCATATTTTTCTCTAATCTTGTCGACATATTTGTAATCCATCGCAAGCATAGAAAAATGAATAGCAAAGTACACAACCATTACTGGGTTTTCACTACTCAGAATACCTTCACATAATCTATGAACAAAGTCATAGTAGTCCGTTGCCTCATTCATTGTGGATTCAAGAATATTGCGGGTTTGGTCATCAATGAAAGAGAAGTACTGAGTAATCGTACCAATTGGTTCCATCCAAGCACCTCCAAATTCAATGTATCATAAGATGATGTTCTTAATCGAGAAAAATTTTTCTAAAGTCAATCATCTATTTTATAAAACTTGGTCAAGAAAGATTATGAAATTAAATGCATTAATTTAAATATCATTTCACAAATCTTCTACGACCGAAATGAATTAGGAGGAATTTGAATATTGGATAGGAAAAATATAGTTATCATTATTCTTCTTATTCTTGTAATATTCTTCGCACTGGAAGCTTTTGGCATTATAGATTTCTTCCCATATGATGAAGGATGGCCATCATGAGTAAATATGCTGCGAACGGAGGAAAAGTAAATGGACGGGCGTGATGTACTGATCATTGTTCTCATTATTCTCTTGGTGTGCTTCATCTTAGAGGCATTTGATGCTATCAATTTGTTGCCGCGAATCTAGACTAACTATCCATGAATATTAATGGTCTACTGAGCAAGAAGCATTACAAATCAACTTCTGTAATCCCTACCTCAGTAATCATCTCTCTTATCTTGATAGTACCAAGTCGTGGAAATTTTCGTACAGGATATGAAAGCAATACATCCACAGATCGACAGAATTCTTCCTTCTGCACCGTCTGAGCAATCAGTTGGGCATCTCGAAAGTGGTCTGTAACAAACTTTGCGAAGACAACAGGTTCCATCGCAGAACAGAAACAGAACCAGTATTCATTTGGGTAGGTCTTTCGAAACCATTCATCAATAGACTCTCTAGTCGATATCCGCTCATTGTAGTTGATCTTCAAATAGAATTCATGATTATCTCCTAGACTAAGGTTCCATCTCATCGAAAACCAGAAGGCACCACTCTCTTGCATCTCTTGAATTGCTCTTCCTGCGCGCCTTGCTGTGATACCAAGACGACCAGCAATCTGACTTACGCTCATTCGTGCATCACTCAAGAGTAAGTTCAAGACTTGTAGGTGAAGACGCTTGATGTTGAATGTTTTTCCACGTGCCATCAATATAGTATGAAGTTCGATATCAGAGACCGAGTCTAATTGTCGAAAGAATGACCCAATCTCCTTCAGACCCTGAGTACCAAGATACTCACAATGCACAAAATATAGACGGTTTGATCCTGCTACTACCTCTCCGACCTGAACAATATTGAGGTTCGTACTAAGATAGTCAATAAAATCAACATAATCCTCTGTTCCATCAGTCTTAACAAGCGCAACTAGATATTCCGATCCAACCATTTCTGGTCGCAAGAGCACTACGAATTCTTCTATCACTCCCTCTTCAATAAGGCGATCCATTCTCTTTCTAATAGCATTTGCAGTGACACCTACAGTGTCAGCTATCGACTGATAGGATAGCCTGCAATCACTATCTAGTGCGATGAGAATAGCCTTGTCCAGAGAGTCCAATTTATTCACCTTGGAGACAATACAGTTGGTAAAGCACTCTAAATAAATTGTCATCGGAAATATTGAGAGAATTTAGGTGCTGGAAATCCTTTTAGACAAAGAAGACGAATGTAAACTATTCAGTATTTCAGCTAGGAAGGGAGCATTTGACCGATTCTTCTCAACCTGAATTTACACGAGTAAAGAAGATGATTGAGAAGGGAGAATATCAGGATGCAGTCACTCTTCTTGAAGCGTTAGAAGTTGAAGTATCCAAGGATCCCATCCTTTCTTTAGAAGCGTTAGTTCTCAAAGCTGAGGTCTCTTGGCGTTC
>JAEORG010000304.1 GCA_016841005.1 Candidatus Thorarchaeota archaeon
CTGTTCAATATCTGTCTATTCTACAAATATCACACGTTTGACATCACCAAATGCTCCTTGGACCGCAGCTGAATGGGGCAGTATTGTTTCACTAACATTCAGGTATGAGGCATATCACGCCCCGACCGAAACCTGGAGTCATGTGAATAATAATACTGATGTTTCTGTTGCTATTAATTGGACTGCAGGCTATTGGTCTGTATCTGAGGATGGAGACCTCGGTATCTATATCATAGACCTCAATGCAAGCATAGTCGCCTCTGGAACCTATCTTCTGAACGCATCATTTAGTAAACCAAATCATGAAACAAAGACACTGCTCTTAACACTCATATTATCCCCAATGACGAGCACGTTGACAGTTTTTGAAGGCCTCTCAGATAGAGTAGATCTTGAGGACTCTAAACAAATCAAACTAGGATATCTCGACAAAAATGGTAATCCTGTTCAAGGTGCAAATGTGCTTGTTGATAGTGTAACACCTTCAAGTGGATTAAGTCACACTGGTGTTACTGAAGTATCAGGAGAAAACGGGAACTACACTGTTACCTTGACACCTTATTCAGCTACGGTCTTCACTGTTAGATTTGTAGCAACAGGGTCAAATGCTGAACCAGCTAGTTCAGTCTTCGTTCTTGTTGTCAATGATGTTTTGACTAATCTTGTGATTTTCGGAAGTTCCAACATGGAGCTAGAACTCTCAGAAACATATGATACGACATTTCGATTTGAGTTGTATAATGGTACCGGTGTTGAGAATGCAGATACAAGCATTATCTACTCTGGGCCTCAGGGTAAACTGAATTGGACACTAAATCCGATAGGATTCGGTAACTATAGCGTCGAGTTTAGTGCAAACTTGCCCGGCACCTATGTGATTACAATCATCGCATTCAAACCATTTCATCAACGAGCTTCCAATTCACTTTCACTCATAGTTAGAAATATTCCTACAAACCTGTTATTATCAGTTGATACAAGCGATGAGATGGGGCTTACTGACACTTATGAGATGAGTTTCCTCTATGAAATGTATAACGGAACCGGAATTGAAGATGCAACTGTTGATGTTATTCATTCAGGAGCACCAACAGCAATATCTTCGTATGTTACTCCTCTAGGTTTTGGAAATTATAGTGTTCAATTCAACGCCACCATGGCTGGGTCGTAGCTGGTGACGATTATTACCTCCAAACAATTTGTCCAAAGTAATTCGGAATCTTTCTTGCTTGTCGTGCGTAATAGATCGACCTACGCGGTTTCCCTTAATAGTAGTGGAGATTTTGTTGGTTTTGGCAAGGACTATCGTCTATATGTAAGCTATACGAATGGCTCAGGTCAAGGTCTTGTTGGTGCTACTGTTTATGTTGCAAATCACGATCCAGGAATAATCCCGGGGCCAACTCAGGTAGAAGCTCCTGGCATATACTCTATTTTGCTTACTCCAATAACATCTGGCTCTCTATCCGTTGTAGTTCGGGCTAGTCTTGCAAATCACGTGACAGGGGTTGTATTCTTTACGCTGACCGTGACAGCAATCCCCACCACTCTTTCTACATTAAATTTGAGCACATCCATTTCAGTTGACCAGAACTTTACGGTCTATCTACTATACCAAGATGAAGATACAACAGCATTGGAAAATGCAAGTCTTGGTATTCTGAATCCTCCTTCTGAGATACTTTTCTCATCGTTTGAGGAGCTTGAAGATGGTATCTATCGAATAACCCTCACACCCCAGGCTAAGGGGACATTTGATATCACGTTCAGTGGAAGTAAGGCCGGATATCAGACAGACTATACCGCTTTTACGTTGAGAGCGACGATAATTGACACAGATTTGCAAATCACAGGCGGTCTCACGTCTGATTCCATAACTTATACTGAAGAATATGAGATCATTGTCTTATACACGCGAACAGATACAGGGCAGAACATATCTGGTGCATCAATCAGAGTGGAAACACCAAGCAGCGGTCTACCTCCAGCTTTGATTGAGGAAGTAGATGGAGGATATCATATTATTCTTGAACCTCAGAAAGCTGGAAACTGGACGTTATACATCTACTCATCCCGTGATAATTATGAAGAAAGTTCCGTAGAATTTGAACTCGAAGTCAAGAAAATTCAAATTTCGGTAGCAATTATTTCAACCTTAAATGCCCTGGAAAATACATACTTCAATGTGACCGTTAGACTGACTGAGTTTGGCACCAACAATCCTATAGATGGCGCAACAGTTACTTACAGATTTTCTCCTTCTCGGAATGGCATATTTCAGGAGATGCAGCCAACTGGTGTTTCTGGAGAGTACAGAATTGAACTCTCAGTCCCGCTGTATGCTAATCCTGTTTATAGAATAGAGATCAATGCGGAGAAAGAGAACTATATCCTTCCTCAGATCTATGAAGATGCATTTGTCATAGATGCAGATATCATTAGTCGGAATTCTCTGACAATCACTGCTTCAAGTGGAGTTGGTGGATTTCTAATC
>JAEORG010000305.1 GCA_016841005.1 Candidatus Thorarchaeota archaeon
AGATTATGTTGAGATGGCAAGAACACACCAATCATTGGACGGATTCGACGAGAAAGTTGACGAGATTGCCGTTACCATGGTAAAGGTTGCCATTCTAGGTTTTGCTGGAGTTGGTAAAACTACAACACTTCACCTTCTACGGGGAGAAACATTACCACTAATTCATGATCCAACCATAGGAGTAAGTATAAAGAAACTTCCTGAAGAAGTTGAAAATGCCAATATTGTGCTTTGGGATCTTGCAGGACAATCGAGATTCAGTATCCTTTGGGCAAAAATGATTGCAAACGCACAAGTTGTTGTAATTGTTACTGACAGCACTTTAGAGAATGTGCTTCGGAGTAAGAAATTAGTTTCATTAGTCAAGGACGAAGTACCAGACGCAAAGATTATCGGGATAGCAAACAAACAGGACCTTCCTACGGCACTTACTCCGGAGAGAGTCGGTCAAATCCTTAATGTATCAACCTATGAACTTGTTGCCATTGATATCTCTTATCGAGATCGACTTATTCAGATTATCCGAAGAGCAATCCTAGAAGGGAAATCAGAAAAGAAGGATAATTGAATGGAATGCGTCAGGTCAAAGTTTAATTACGTGCACTTTGAAGTTTCACAAGAAATCATACCTTAAGGTGATAAGATAATGTCATTTGACCTTGCTGAAGTTATGGAGAAGTTGAAGGCAATCGAGGGTTTCGCAGCCAAGGTTACTGAAACCAAGAGATTAGCTGATGAGTTAGCTGCAAATCTTGCCAACCTAAAAACATCTGTCAATAAAACAATTAATGACGCTTTCACAGAAGTGGCTAATCAAATTGACACTCTGCGGAAAAACATGGAACAGATGGAATCTGTACAACCTGCGACATCTCCGCCAACTCCTGCACCTGCTCCAACTCCAGCTGCTGAACCAGCTTCTGCACCTGAAACAGAACCAGCCCCAGCTCCAGCTCCGGCTGCTGAACCAACTCCTGCACCTGCCGCAGAAGTTGTACCTGAACCTCCAAAGGAAGGTGACGACCAATTAGATTTCCTCCTTCAACAGAAGGACCGTCTAAAGGCAGCTCTAACAGACCTCAGATTCGATTATATGAGAGGTTATATTCCTGAGGAAGAATACAAGACAAAAGAAGCAGAGCTTGATTCACAGCTAGAAGACCTGGATCGCCAGATTGCAGCTCTTAAATAGGATTAGAAAATTCAAATCGCGAGAAGATTATGGACGTTAAAATCGCCAAATCTTCTCCTATCTACTTTTAGAGAAAGTTAGTGAAAAATAAAGGTAACAATAGAGAGTCGTTAAATCTGACTCTCTATATACTATAGTAGAAGGATTCTACTGTAGAAGTTGTTTTGCAGCTTCAACATATTGTTTTGCTTTAGCTTCTGAAATACCATCGACTTTTTTCGCTATCTTAGCAGGATCAGCCTTTGATATTGCTGCAACAGTTTTGAAACCACCGTCTCTAAGTGATTCGGCTGTTTTCGGACCAATTCCGGGAATATCTGAAATATCTGGTTTCTTTGCAGCTGGCTTCTTCTCTTCCTTCTTTGCTGGTTTCTTTGCAGCTGGCTCCTTCTCTTCCTTCTTTGCTGGTTTCTTTGCAGCTGGCTCCTTCTCTTCCTTCTTTGCTGGTTTCTTTGCAGCTGGCTTCTTCTCTTCCTTCTTTGCTGGTTTCTTTGCAGCTGGCTTCTTCTCTTCCTTCTTTGCTGGTTTCTTTGCAGCTGGCTTCTTCTTAGGCTTTTTATCTTCAACAGTAGATTCAGGTTCAGGTTCAGACTCACGTGGAGTAACAAGAGGTTCAATCACGACTTCAGGCATGGCATCCTTTCGCTCCTTCTTCACTCCTGCCTCACGTCTCTTTCTAGCTAACTTGCTAGGCTTTACGATAGTTCCTGCTGATGATGCTGCTGCCAATGCGGCTTCCATGTCTTCATCAATTACAGGTTCAACCGGAGCTGTTGCTGCAATTTCCTCGAGTGCTGCTGCAACAAGAGCTGCGCTACCAACCTCTCGTTTTTCTAGTTCACTTGGTCTTGAATAGACAACAAATCCACTTTCACGAACATATGCTACAACTGAACCTTCTTGTTCCCTTTCTCTCAAAAGCCTCTTTGCTACACTCATTCTAATGCCGAACCGGTTGGCTAGATCGTATGGCGTAACAGACCTTGATTTTTCCAGATACTGATTAATCTCAGTCAGAGTTTCTGGTTTTATAATCGCATCTCTAATTATTTTCTCGGTCTTTGTGGCAGATTTACCCCATTTCTTGCGGCTAATAGTAATTACTCTCCTAATGTGTTGTTCCGCAGGTCATCGCGAAGGTCTAGGGTTTGGCTTTTAAAGATGCGCATCTGTTAGTGCATTACCAAGTAACAATTGAGTGTAGCTGAATAATGGATAATCAGAAATTCAGTATAAGATATCCACTAGACCATTATGTCCAAATACTGGTTGAAAACGCATACAATGAACTTAACAATCAAGTTATTCAAGCACAATGGAAAAGAATTCGCGACTTTGCCACGGTTAGTTTGAATCAAGAAGGGCACATAGTTATCAGATGCAATAATATAACAAAAGACTGGCCTGAACCTGCCTTGATAGGATTACTTTCTCATGAACTCAGTCATTACAGTATGGGTAGCCAATCCGATTCCGAAACCTCGACTGATTTTGATGTCATTAGACGTGGATTAGGTACTTATCTTGCACTTGAGCGTGTGATTGCTGACAAGTATTCGGATCATGTTGTAAGTAGAGGTAAAGATAGGTATCTTGGATATAGCACAATACGTGCCCATCTATCCATCCGAGAAATCAAACAACTAGATAGACTTTTGACCGACTTGGGTTTCATCACCAGTTCCCCAGAATGAACGTTTCAATCTAGCTGTCTTCAATCTCTTTCTTCTCGCGAATCTCTAATTGTTGCTTTACTGACACTTGACTATGAGGGGGGATATCTTGGTGTATCACGCAACCCGGTTCTATTGTGCTATCTTCTCCAATACGTAGAGCTGGGTAGATTGAGGAATTCACGCCAAGAACTACGTTATCACCTATTATTACGCCAAATTTCTTGAAAGGTATCTGAACCTTATCTCCATCATCCATGATATAGAGAGGTTTTCTACCAGGACGCCAGTTCCACAACTGTACACCCGCCTCGATACAACTGTCTGCACCAACAATAGAATCCGCTATGTACGTCATTCGTCCGACATTCACACGGTCGAAAATCATGCTATTTCTTACTTCTACTGCGTAACCTATGTGAACTCCTTCACAAAGACTGGCATAATCACGGATAAGAGAATTGTTTCCAATGTAGACATTATTTCCTATATAGACGGGCCCTCTCAGTGATGCTCCTGGACGAATGACAGCTTCTTCTCCAATGTATACCGGACCTTCAAGAACAGCACTGTTATGTACCTCAGCAGATTCAGCAATGAAACTACCTTTCCCTTTGAGTAAACGATCCCTGACAACTCGATTTGCTTTGAGAATATCCCAAGGCCAGGTGAATTCTGCCCATTCCTTTTCCCACACTGCTGCGGTAATAATCAACTTATCCTGAATCATTTTTTCAATTGTTTTTTCCATAGTCTTGTATTCTTCTAACATAGGCAGTAATTTAGTCGTAAAAGCAGAAACTCCAGCAACAGCATAATTACTGATATACTCTGCAGGACCTCCTTTTTCAACAAGTCGCTCAACAATGCCATTCTTTCCAATTTTCACTGTACCGAATTGTTCTGGATTTGATACAAGTGTAACAAGCATAGTTACATCTGCATTCATAGTACGATGATTATACAAGGTCCTCTCAACCATTTCTGGTTCAACAAGCACATCACCATTGATTAATAGAAATTCATCAGCTCCATCAAGTTCGTTTGAAGCGGTAAGAATTGCGTGCTCTACACCCTTCTGTTCATGCTGGATAACATATCTGATCTGTACACCAATATCTCCACCATGTTGAAAATGGTTGATAATTTCATCACGACCATGACCTGCAACAACAACAATATCAGTAATATCATTCTCTTTTAGGCTTTCAATGATATAGTCAAGTACAGGGCGGCCAGCAATCATTAACATACTCTTAGACCGAGTCGTGGTTAATGGCCGTAACCTATTTCCGGAACCTGCAGTCAGTACAAGAGCTTTCATTGCACCCACACTCAATTGGTCAGCGTTAGACGACATAAAGATGTTGGCTGTTACATTTCTGGTGATGGAATTAGTGAAAAGTATATTCTTCGTTTTCCAGCTCCAACATTTTTTGACTTTCCTAGTCGCATTTCACCAATCTCACTCGTATTCCTTACATGAGTACCTGCACAGGATGCAGCATCATAATCAGCAATGCTAATAATTCGAAATTCTTTCACACTTTTAGGTACCATCTCAAGATATCTAACTTGGTAGCCTTTCTCATTAAGGAAAGTTATTGCATCATCTCTGGGCATGAACCGCAGGTTCACTTCTAAATTCCTATGCAATATCTCATTTACTCCGGTTTGGACTTTTCGTTTCATATCTTCGTCGAAACTCTCGAGAGGTGAATAGTCAGCTCTGCTTTTTCCAGGAGCTATCTGATTACCAACAGTTTCTAGTTGATAATTTATCTGAAGATATCTTGAGAGAATGTGTTGCGCGGTGTGGAATCTCATACATTCATATCTATGAGACCAATCAAGTTCACCAATTATTGAATCTCCCTCTTGAAAATTGCATTCGTCAGTGTATATATGATGCACTTGTCCACTTCGCTTCTTTGTATCCACAATCACTAGTTGATCATCATCATTCTTGATGATTCCAATATCACCAATCTGACCCCCACCTTCAGGATAAAATGCTGTACGGTCAAGTTCTATTGAATCTTCAGTAATTGATATTATCTTAGCTTCAAATTTTCGAATATAGTTATCTTTCATGTAAAGAAGCTCAGTCAAGTTCAACACCCTAACTACTAATTCTTCTAAGTTTGTTCCACTCTTCAACTGCTAAATCCTGTGCTTGCTTCAGATAGTCCCCTTCAAGTTCAATCTCTGGAGTTTCTGATGCAGCCTCAATTATTTCACGTACAGCATCTTCGCTTTTCTCTTCTGCAAGTCCAGCAAGAATTGCATCAATTATATCATCAGCGACATTAAATCTTCGAAGATATCGTGCAAGTGGTGTCTGAGAAGTTGGTATATATCCAGAATCCGTGGATGGTGTTATGCCGACTTCCTCCATCTTACTGCTGAATAATTCACTTATTATATCTTGACGAGATTCGGTTTTTGAAACCTCAAACTTCTTGTCTTTCTCTATCAAAGTGCGCATTTTTTTAATTCGTTTAATAATTGGTTTTTGTTTGGGTTTACGAATCGGCACAATTTCCACGACCTTGGTATTGACCAGAAGATAACAGATAGCAGAGCGCATTCTATCAGACTTTAATGTTTCTCATAGGAGCCAGACTATGATATTTATCAATAATTCATTACAAATTTTTCAACAATCTGCTTATACACATTAACAGACTCGTTGAGCTGATTTATGGAAATGAACTCATTCGGTTGATGAGCATGTTCAATTGATCCTGGTCCACAGATAACATTGATAATGCCAATTCTGGGCTGTAACACTGAACAATCAGTACCAAATGTCGCTGCTGTGGGAACAGATTGCTTCCCCGTTATACATTTGACTGCATCAAGTGTTATCTGCACTATTTCAGACTCTTTTGGTGTAATGACTGCAGGTTTTCCATATATGTACTCCACCTCAACATTTTCGCTTAATCCCGCAGATTTCAATCTCTGACTCATCTGTTCTATCAATCCCTCAATCGTTTGACCTTTGACTGTTCTCATATCAAAGAGTACCTCGCAGTAATCTGGAACAACATTGATCTTAATTCCACCTTGAATCATACCGACATTCAGAGTCATTTCACCCAACAAATCATCAGGTTCGAAGGTGTAGTCAAGAGGTGAGAGTGTATCAATTGCTTGAGTGCAGAGCCGTATAGCATTTATTCCCTCCTTCGGACGAGAGCCATGAGCTGATTTTCCTCTTGCCACAATTTTTGTCCAGAGCATTCCTCGTTCTCCAACTAGAACTTCTAGGTTTGTTGGTTCCGCACATACGCCATATGTTACACCTGAGAGAATCCCGCTATCTGCAACTGCCTCTGCTCCGGAACAACCACTCTCTTCGTCTGATGTGCATAAAAGGTGTAATGGCATTTTGGAAGATTTACTTGAGTACTGAATCATTGTTTCGCATAGAGCTGCAACAGGTCCTTTCATATCGCAAGCTCCGCGTCCATATAATCGACCGTTTACAACTTCAGCGCCAAAAGGATTGTAGTCCCAATGCTTTGGATCACCAGCTGGAACAGTATCCATATGACCATGGAGAACTAAGGGTCCGATCTCTTCTTCATGAGTTGAAAAAACTAGATTAGGTCGTGTTTCTGTACCAACCGACACGCACGAAACACCATGACTTTCCATATGATTTCTAATGACGTCAGCTACCTCCTTTTCGCTACCCGGAGGACTTTCTGAATTTGTCTGAATTAATTGCTGTGCTAATTTCAGCATACGATCCTCATCAAGCATAATGACCCACTCATCGTGTTGGATACTGATTTGTTTCCATTCCACAGACTGATAAGAGGATATCCCCCTTAGGAATAATGGCAGTCGATGAAGCGGTTACCCCTGTCGGAGCATTATGCTATGAAGAACCGGTGAGCAGCTGAGACTTGCCACTCATTCTCTAGAAACATAGGGTGGCTGAAACCTTCTCCCTAAGCCGGATAATATGAAAAGTGCTCACGTTCCCCGTCAGTATGTTGTGAGCTCAAGAAACCATCAGGTATCAGGACCAGCTTGTTCCTCTTCAAGCCAACAATATAGAGTTGTCCGGACTTGTCTCTAACTGATACCTCCTCCCCTCTGAGGAAACCACGAACCTGCTTCCTAAGACTACGCGAGGGTAGTGTTTTTAGGGATATTTCGCAGGTTTCAGCCATGTTTAGTATCTCCGACGGATGCGGTGGTAGGCGCGGCAACCTGAATGGGATGCTAGACTTGTAGAATTCATGGTCACTTTAGGTATATATAGGAAAACCAGATGTAAATTCCCGTGGAAATGCAAAATTCTCCACCCAGAGGCCATTCTGTTGAGGCTGATTTTTTGCAATGCCTAATATCTGGAATCAGTGTAATATCCGTTACTACATCAACCGATTCATCTTAACATTTGGCCATTAGTAGAACCAATAGTTTCTCTCTTTAATCATGGATTATATGCAAAGGGATGTCTTGCAGAATCCTTACATTTTTGGATCTCATCAACTGTTTGTCGTCCTTCGATAGCCCTTCTGATTGCATGCCTAACTGCTCTGAAGTTGTTAATGTGAACTCGTTTTGCATTAACTGCATCAGGATGCACAAACACATTTGCTACAATCGCCAAGTCAGGTATCAACTCTTCAGGGATAATCCCATCTGTAACTGTACGTTGTATTGCATCAGACACTGCTTTTTGGGCAACATCATAAACCATCTTTTTGTGGGGCTCTTGAGTGATGGTAACTGTTGGTGCAAATATTGTCAATGGCTCAAGATCTTTAATTATATCTGATGAATGGTATCCCTCTCGAATTTTACCTGCTTTCTCCACAGAGATATTTATTGGACCATCTCTAAGACCCATGACAAGATCTACATGAGCAACTTCCAGTCCACCACCACAGAGAGACTCTCCATGAAGTAGCGTTAGATTATCAATGTAATCAGGAACAAGATCAACAGCCTTTGGATACGATTCGGCAACAATGGATTTATCCTCCATCTTAAAAGTAACAGGACCGCGAGGAATTAGCTGTAGATCCTCAAGACAGGTTCGTAGTTCATCGATGTCTTCATAGGATAATGCATCACCTTCAACTAAAGGTGCTCTCGCGGGACCAACATCTATGCCCATCATATTGAGCCCAGCTTTTACAGCAAGACCTCCTCCTTTATTCACAATGATACGGACAGTCTTTTGAATACTCCTTTGAATTATTAGGGCATCTTTTAGGTTCCCGTTTGCAAGAGCAGATTGCATCTTAACGTATCTGTCAGGAAAGATATTCGCGCTAGCAAGAATCGCACCATCGCATCCAGAAGCAAGTGCTGGGAGAGCGACCTCATCATGACCAATAACAACTTGGAAGTTCTCAGGTCTCCGAACAAGAATCGTTGTCAAGTTAACTAAATCCCCACTTGAGTCTTTCATTCCCACAATTCCATCAATCTCACGTAGACCGTCAACAACAGTCCAGTGTATTGGCACGCCAGTGACTTGAGGAATATTGTAAAGAAAAATAGGAATATCTGATCTGTTCGCTACCCTTACGTAGTGTTCAAACAGTTCTTTATTCGAAGGTTTTAGGAAGTACGGTGAAACCACAAGAGCCGCATCAGCTCCGAATTCAGCAGCTCTACGAGTTAACTTGACTGCATCACCAGTATATGGCGCACCGGTACCAGCTAGTACTGGCACACGACCTTTTGCCGCATCACAAGCTATTTTGATTGCTTCAACTTTCTCATCAAATTTCATACTGGTGAATTCGCCAGTTGTGCCGCACGGGACGATGCCTGTTGCACCAGCTTTTATCACATAATTTATCAAACCACGGAATTTTTGTTCATCTACACCTTCTTCATTGAAAGGTGTTACAAGTGCAGGAAACACTCCCTTGAATCTGAATGTTTCACTCATGGTTTGACCCCCATATCTTCTGTAATGCCCCTTGCACTGCATTTTCAGTCGCGCGGGTTATCTCTCTTCGATTTCGTAAATTAAGGTCTATATCAAGTGCAAGTATGGATATTTCACTCTGTAGAGATTCTTTCGGAATATTACCTGTGCACAGTAATTCTGCAAAAGCTCTTGCTGTTCCTGATTGTACTGGCCCATAGAATAGCGATGCTTGTCGCATAGATTGTATTTTCTTGATCGGTAGCATTAAGCTACTTGGACGTACTGGAAGATTTGGTTCCAAAATTACTGTTAGCGCCTCGTGTCCAATTTTCGGGTTAGTCAAGAGTCCTACAAATGCCTCCCCCAACGGCCCTTTCTTTGACCCCACTGCAATGCCCACAGATACAGTATCATTAGAATGTGCAGCTGTTTTTATCAATGAGTCCATTACATACCCTTGATCAGACAATATCTGAGTCATATTGACTTCAGATTCAATTGGGATTGCAACAAATGGCTCAATAAGTCTTAGTTTCTCTAACTCTATACGAATTTCATCCTTTAACTCAACAGTTAGAGTACCACCGGTATCTAAGGGCATCCTTGATTTACCAGCTTTCAGACCCATCATCTTTAGTGCTGCCTTAACTGGTGGGGCACCTCCATTTCGAGTTACTATGCGTGCAAATGTCTGGGCTTTATGTTGAATATTAGCCGCACTCTCGATATCACCATTTTTGACTTTCTCAAGTATCTCAAGCCACAGATGTGGTATAACATTTGCAGATGCAAGAATTGCAGCTTTTGCTCCTGCTGATACTGCGGAAATGAAACATTCATCATGTCCTATGATTACAGGCATCTTTCCTTTTAATTTCTGAATCAATTCAACTGTATGGCCAATATTTCCACTACTGTCTTTTATTCCGACAATATTGTCAAGCTCAGCGAGGTCTTCTACTAGAGATGATTGTAAAACCCCTAAAGTACACTGAGGTATATTGTAGAGGATAATAGGTAAATCACTTTGTCGTGCAATCGTTTCATAGTGCTCGTAGTATCCCTTATCTCCAGGACGTAGATAGAAAGGAGAAATGACCAATGCTGCGTCACACCCAATATCGGCTGCATATTTTGTAAGCTCGACAGAAGCGCGGGTGCTATTCTGCCCAGTGCCAGCTACGATTGGGACACGACCATCTGTAAAATCAACAGCTAGCCGTAAGAGTTTCTTTCTCTCTTCTGTTCGCATATACACGAACTCGCCAGTCGTTCCTGCTGGAACGACTCCTGTTGCCCCCCTCTCAATGGTGTAATCAATAATAGCTCCAAAACTATCTTCAATTATATCTCCATCCTTTGTGAAGGGAGTCACAAGAGCAGGCATGACACCTTTTGGTACAAATCTCTTCGTCATGACAACACGCCAACGAAGGTTTTTGCAGAACACCTACGTATAAAATCTATGTAATTCCTGAGCGACATTAATATCATGTAGTGATTACTTACCGCACGTTGTGGTTCATTGAATGAGCGAGTATATACTTGTGATTAGCACATGTCCAGAGAATGAAGCTGAGAGTCTTGCAAAAATACTTGTTGAGTCGAAACTATGTGCTTGTGTAAATCTCATCCAAAATGTGTTCAGCATCTATCATTGGAAAGGTCGAATCGAGGAAGAAAAAGAATCTATGCTCCTAATGAAAACAAAGAAGGATTTGGAGAACGACCTCTTTTCTGTCTTGAAGGAACATCATTCCTATGAAGTACCTGAATTTATCGTACTTTCTATTGATTCAGGATCTGATGATTACTTGAAATGGATTGGAGAATCTACATCATTTTAGACTGAAACCAGATTACGCTATACCAGCGCGGCGAGCTGCATACTCAAGAGATTCGTTGAAGTATTTACCAATAACACGTGAAATTGCAGGACCAACAATATAATTAATATCTCCGGGCATCAGAGCCTTCAGATTTGTTTTACTTGTGATTTTACCTCGACGCCGTAGAGTACTGATCTCCCTCTGAACGATTGAACGAGCTTTATCCCATGGCATTGGCTCTGCTTTTCCTCCTAGCAGGCCTTCTTTGATATCACTGAAAGAACGCATCACGAACCATGCAAGACTATCGATATCATTAGCTTCGTTGATATTGCCCTTTCCATGAGTCTTACACTTCTTTTCGGGAGCATAATCGCCACAAACTGAACAAATCAGCTTCCCGCGGTTTTGTCGAAGGAAGAATGATAGAAGATTTGCACATTTCGAGTCATCGTTTGCTGACCATTCGAGACCACGTGCACCAACTCTTCCAATTGCCCTGAACACAGTATGAGATTTTGTGTACACGAAATTGAGAACATCAAGACTCGCAAGTTTCTCATCTTTGATCTTCTGCTCTGTTTTCCTAGATTCTGCGGCTACTTCTAGCCGTATATCCCTTTCACCTCTTTGTTGGACAAGAAATCTTTGCATTAGATCGAAGGCGATTGCGTAGTTATCGAATGTAAGAGCACTGAGATTCAACGAGGCATCTCTTATTCCTTCAAAGACCGGTGATGCTGATTTATCAAGAGCTATCTTTGCTGATTCCAGGTCTTTGTTAGTTAAACGTGCATGAAACCATGAGCATACCGAAGGAGCATCCAATTCTGGATGAATGACTTTCATTTCGTATAGTCTCAATGAAAAGAGGTCAATCAGAATTTCTTCCCTTAGAAATTGAAGTTGTGCTTCTGAATCTTCATAGATGCTCTTAAGAAGCGTTTTTGCTCGTTGTATATCTTTCTTTGATCTGATGTATGTTTCAACTACTCGTGCCAGATTCTTAAG
>JAEORG010000306.1 GCA_016841005.1 Candidatus Thorarchaeota archaeon
ACCTGAAGTTTCAGATTTGCCCAGACTACAGCAGCACCAACCCAGAAAGTGAATCTGGTTGACCATGTCAAAAAAGTGTAGGACCAAGTCTTAGAATATTGCACAGTTGCAGATGCAATTGCTTCAACTTTTATCGAGGGGGTGATTTTCATCCAGGTTTCAAACCATTCCATCTTATATCCAGACCAAGTCCATTTACGTTCCCAGCCCATGTACCATTCGGTGGCTAAGGTTGGTGTTGCTTTTAGTGTAATATCTAATGGACCAAAGCTGATAGTTTTCTGAAATGATCCAAGAGCAATTCTATAGGACCATCTCTTCGACCAGTCACTGTTAGGTTTGGGTATACTTCTTTCCGCCAACAAAGGCCCTAAGGAATAGGTGTAATTTATTGAAAACCTACGATAGCTGCCAAGAGCTGCTGAGAGATATGCTTCAGTTGCGGTTATGTTGTTTTCAGTGACGACCATAGTTTCATTGACAAGCACCTTTCCTGAAATCACAGTGACATTGGTCTGCATAAAAGTGCCTTCGCCAAAATCGATTGTCCAGTTTAAACCATCAAGTATTCCCTCATCAAGAAGTGTACTTCCGCTTGGTAATTCAAACCAAATTTGCCATGATGTCTGATAGATTTGATTACCTGGTATAGATTGTAGCATAAGCATCATGTATTGTATCTTAGTGAAGATGAATTCAGCAGCAATAGATGTGAGATTATCTGTAGCAGGACCCACCTGAATCTGCCAATTTGGATATGTGGTCACATCGGAGAGCTGAGATGAGTGTGCTGTAACTGTAATTATTGTATTGTTGGAGGAGCTATATGGGATGATAGAGGAATCCGTCACATTGATATCAAAACCGAGAAGAACCAATTGCTCCATAGCAATACTCTGATAATATCCTTCTCTGACAGGTTCATAATCGGACTGCACGGTTGGAGCAGTGGTACCTCCAAAATCCAGTTGCGCATAAACAATTTTTCCAGGTACAACCGTAATGTTTGTACTCCTCTGGATACCATTGTATGTCCCGTTTATTCTGTATATTCCAGGAAGAAGGTAGTACCAAACATGACCTGATGAAGAGATGTTTTCAGGTAATGACTCCTCAGGACCAACGTAAAATATGTTTGAGCAATTTACCAACTCACCATCATAATATGCACTTACATATAGGTTCCCTGTGTTTTCAACAGTCTTCCCATGATTTTGCGCTGCAAGAGCCACATCCCGCATATCGATTCTGCCATCCCAATTCAAATCAAGAGATGCGTTGAAGCCCGGGTCTCCAAGCACATAGTCTAGTTGTTCACTGATTCTCTCAAGGTCATACATATCAACCAGTCCATCACCATTCACATCTCCTAGTAAAGTAACATCCTTGATAGCCTGCTCAGAGGTTGTAGTGTAGGAGATTGTTCTATTAGCAGGAACCTCATACTGTACGTTATTCTGAAGGGTCGATGTGTTTGAGAAAAATGAATCACGTATGGCCTCAGCGATTGGTGATTCAGGTATTGTGATCGTGAAAGTAATATCGGAACTTCCATCCCCATTGACTGTTACATTTTCTTCTGTCGACATCTCAACTTTAGAGATTTCCGTTATCACTTCTGAAGCAACCAGCGTCTTTCCTATGGAAGATGCTTCAGTAGCCTCATATCGATATGAATCATCAAGAAGGATTGGACCTTTGGGGTAAGTCTCAGTTGGGTAGTATCCATTATTTACGATGTGGAATGTATCTTTAGTAGAACTAGCAGTTACCACCCCGCTACCTATACCCATTTCATCAGTCTGCATTGCAGAAACTGTGATGAAAGGTATTCCGGAGTCGATTACGTTTGCAGGATTGTATGCGTAGGTATTCCAATAGATGACTAAATCATAATCATCATAGAAATTTGGTGATAATCCCTCAATATTCGAAGAAGTTTGATTCATTATATTTTCAGGAAGATAACCACCGCTTACTAACCAGTCACGCACAAAGGATGCTATTGTATTATTGGAATCACTGAAGAAGATAATACGTGTTTCATTGGGCATTGAATAGCTGGATGCCCATAAGATTGTTCTATTTAGTAGGTCAAGTATAATCGTACTGAATGAGGTTGGTCGGTACCAGCCAAAAAATGCATACTTGGATGGATCATTAATGATAAGGACATCCTTTGCAAGACCATTAAGCGACGATGCTGATGCAATCGAATCCTGACTTTCGATAGGAATCGCAATTAGAGAGGTTGAAGGGATTACAGTGATAATAATTAATGCCATGACAAGGATTGATTGGATTCGAACTCTATTCATTAGATTTCAACCTCCTTCTTCTAACTAAAATAATTGCAATAACGACAGCAAGTGATATTCCTGCCACAAGTAACAATGTTTCTGGGGGAATAATCGTTGCCGTGGGAGGAATAGAGGGAGTGGTTGTACTCGGAATCAAGTATTGTAGTGAAACAGTAGCACCTTGGATTGTATCAAAAGGTATTGTTTCAAGAAAAGGGTTCAGTACGAACGTATCATTTCCGTAGGTCATCATGAGAGTTTGTGTAAGGTTGGTTTCAAATGGGGTATCAGTCAGTTCGAATTCTATCCATACTAAACTACCATAACCGGGACCCCTCTCCACATTCTCAAGTAGACTCTCCCCACACAAAATATAGCCTTCTTCGTGATTTACTAACGGGGAAACAGATATCGTCGAAAATTCCGAGAAGAACAGACTCCTATTTCCATATGTGTAGCCTGCATTGGATATGTTTAGGAAAGTTGTATTGAAATGTACTTTCGTTTGCCACGCATATGTTGATTCTGTAACATTAATCCAGATTGTTGCGTTGAATTTTTCACCAGCACTCGATACCGCTGTTTTTGACAACTGTATCCATAATGCATTTGGTTGAACGGATTGGGAATCTGTGAAAACTTGCCCGTCTGAATATGTGCAAGAAATACTCAGAAGTAGAATACAAACTGTAAAGCTTTTCGCGAGATTCATCAGTACTACAACTCTTTCCCCACGCTAAATTGACCATACTTAATTGCATATACCTAGTTAAAAGTGCTGGAAGTTTCCTTCACCATAAGATTACCTTCATACTGAGAAGAATTATGATAAGAATAATGCATTCATCCAGTATCAGAAACGTCTTGTCCTCTTTGGATATGGTGTAAAAGGCCTCCTAGGTTTTGTGCTAATCCATTCTGTCGAAGAGTCAATTTTTCCAAGGGAGTTCAGGATATCATACGATATCCACCTGCTTGCAGATGGCTGTGATGTGTACTCCCATAGACCATAATCACCCTGTTGCTCTTGGATCCATTTCACAAGATCACCAACTCGTTCATCATTCCGATTTGCTCCAATCAAAGAACAGAGACTCAGCACAAGACCAGGATCAAATCGTGCATGGTAAGTCAATCCACCCCTATGCGATTCAAAACCAATAAACCTTGCAACATTGAAGCCTAGATGTTGTCGATCGCGTGTTTCTCTCCCTAAGAGAAGGTTGAGGGCATCTCGAGCTGCATCACTTTTCTTCCTTGATGGATGATACGCTAAACATAGCAGACTCTGTGTAGTACTAGTTCTACAGCCCCATTTGGAATGAGGAAGACGCCTATACCCTGCAATACCAACATACACTTCCTTGACCTTACCTGCAGGCCATGCTCCATCATCAAGACGTTGCTGCATTAACCATTCATATCCTTCCTCTGCTCGAGAGTCATCAGCATAACCACACATAGCTAGTCCAAGAAGTGGAATAGATGTTTGAATGGGAGCCATTGTGTATGGCCCTTTACCTCCGTAAGTATCTCTCACACGTTCAGGAAGTGGCCATGATCCATCAGTTCTTTGTTTTGAGAAAAGGAATTCTGCAGCTTTAGCCACGGCAGAGTTCTCCTTAGTAAATCCAAGATACCCCAGTCGCATCAGAGCAGCTGATGTGGCTCGTACTGACCCTCCAATTGTATGACCGGCATGGTCAAGCTGCTTCCAGTTACCTCTTTCTTTTTGCAAACTGAGGAGCGATTTAACTAATGGATCTTCATCGCGAAGTGTGGTAAGTTCAATTACTTCTGGGTCATCTTCAGGTCGCCTAAGCAGGTCGCTCAGCACCAGCAGTCTAAGACTAGGAGAGGAATCAGCAAGTAGCAGTGGCACCCAAGTCATAGTCCTCCCTCCAGAACCTCTTTGATATAGGTTGCAGTTGGAGTATCCAATTTTGCAAGGTCTTCAGGAGTTCCCTCCGCTATCACATACCCACCATCTGGGCCGCCCTTAGGTCCTAGTTCAATTATCCAATCACATGCTGCAAGAATATGTGGGTGATGCTCGATAACAAAGACGGAATTACCATCAGCAACCAGTCTATGTAGGACATCAATGAGTCGGTCTACATCCTCAAGGTGTTGTCCAACACTTGGTTCGTCAATAATAAAGAGAGCTCCCTGCTTGCTCTTCTTCGCGAGCTCCTGCGCGATCTTCAGTCTCTGTACCTCTCCTCCTGAAAGTGTAATACTCGGCTGTCTAAGAACGAGATATTCAAGTCCTACATCCAGTGCAGGTCTTACTTTTCGCTCAATTCTTTCATCGTCTTTAAACAGATCGTAAATTTCTCCCAATGTTAGATTGTTCAACTCTGGAAGCGCGTATCCTTTGACCCTAACATCCCATGCTTCTGCGGTTCGCCCACTACCATTACATGTTTCACACTCGCTATAGACATTAGGAAGGAATCCCAGTTCTGTACGAATTCTTCCTGCACCTTTGCACACTGAGCATGATTTTGAGAATAGGTCTTCCTCGATACCTAATGCATGAGCATCCTCGCTCTCAGCATATATCGAAACGAGGTCTTTCATGATATCCAGGGCATTTCCAGGGTATCTAATGCCTTTCTTCGCTTGATCAAGCATTACAACGCGTTCAGGGGTTCCTCTGATAGAATCATACTCCTCAGGTTCTATATCTTCATATGCAACACTTGTTGTGAACCTTTTTGGTGCAATTGCTCGTCCGAGAGTATCCACGAGTAGGGTACTCTTACCTGATCCAGATACTCCACAGAACCCTACCAATACACCCAGAGGAATCTCGACATTTAGATTCTTCAGATTGTTTCCTTTTGCGCCTTCAATATTCATCCATGCGATAGATTCACGTCTAGTCTTTGGAATAGCAACTCTGCGTTTTCCACTGATCCACTGTGCAGTAATCGTATTCTTACTAATGATTTCAGTTAGAGGTCCTCTTGCAACAATTTTCCCACCCCTCGTACCTGAAGATGGGCCCATGTCAATCAATTCATCCGCAGCTCGAATGATGACTGGATCATGCTCTACAATGATGACGGAATTTCCTTCATCTCTCAATTCTTTTAGTGCCTTAACTAGACTATTTACCTCAGAGGGATGCATTCCTCTAGTTGGTTCATCTAGTAGAATCGTGAGGGAAGTAAGCCCACTTCCCAGAAGACCAGCTAAGACTATTCTCTGCGCTTCACCTGCTGAGAGAGTCACAGTGCTTCGATTGAGGTGAAGGTATCCAAGACCTACCTTCTCCAAGAACTCCAGACGCTTTACCGCTTTGAAGTGATTCTCTCTGGCATAGAATGGGTCAGATTCGGGAACATCAAGAGGATTGAGGACTTCTCTCAATCTTGATATCGTCATTCGTTGCAGTTCGTCCACATTGTATCCTGCCAGACTGAATGCCAGGAAATCCTCCTTGAGACCAGTTCCTTTACACATTTCGCAGACCTTCCTTGTGGAAAATGTCTGCCCAATATCCCAATCATTTACAAACCCGTAGAATCCCCGCCATGCTTGTTTCCCTGTTACTCTAATCCGTTTGCCCCGTTGGGTACCTAAGTATGAGAACTCCAAACTTTCTTTGTCACCATATAGGAATGCATCTTGGGCTTTAGGTGAAATCTCATTCCATGGAGTAGTCTTGGGATCGAATTCGTATTTCCCTCCTAATGCAACAAGAATACCAGCTGCTGCACTGGTAGGTTCGCAGAAATATTTCCCAGGGTAGTAACCAGGTGAATACATCGCACCACCACAGATGGGTTTGTCAGGGGCGATGATGAGTTTCTCTGGTGCAGGATGATTGATGTGACCTACTCCACTACATGTACCACATGCAGCGCTATACGTTCTTGGTGAGAAATCACGTGGAGATGGAAGAGGTGCTGTTGTGCCACACTTTGGGCAAATCCATTGCTCAGTTCTTTTCATTAGTGTACCACAGTCTAAACACCTTCTCTTAGCAAGAGTAGCAAAGAAAGAGTTGATCTGATTAGATATCTCTGTTACAGTTCCGACTTTTGACCGTGTTTCATAGACTGCGTAATAACTTGGTCCACTTCCCCTTCTTGATGTAATGGAGATACTAACACCTAACCCTGAAACTGATTCAACAGATGCCTCTGGTCCTTCCTTTGTTCCTTGTCGTTCATAGACTGAGAGTGATTCTAGATATCTTCGGTCAGCCTCTGCTTGAAGTACATCTCGTACAAGAGATGACTTTCCAGATCCCGATACGCCTGTGACAACAACCAATTTTGATTTAGGAATCTTGACACACACTGATTGCAGATTGTTCGCTGTTGCGTTGGTAATGGATATACTGTCAGAGAGCTTCTTAGGTTTCTTGGCAGTTTTCTTGGGTTTGACGAATTCCTCAGATATCAGAGCCTTTGCTGTCAGAGATTCTGTTGCATTATAGAGCCCTTCTAAGTCGCCAGAATATACAATTTCTCCTCCTACGGGACCAGCTTCAGGTCCGAGATCGACAACCCAATCAGCTGAACGAATCATATCCGTGTTGTGTTCTACTAAGACGATTGTTGCACCTGCTCTTACTAATTTGTCAAGAACTTTGATCAGACCTAGGAGATCGCTTGGATGGAGACCAGTGCTTGGCTCGTCGAGAACGAGCAGTTTGTCTGATAACCCCTTTTTCCCTAGATACTTTGCGAGTTTTACCCTTTGGCTCTCACCACCACTAAGGCTGGGAGAACTCTGTCCTAATTTGAGATATCCAAGTCCAACCGTGACAAGGGCATCAAGAATACGGATGGCTGAACTCTTCTTGCTTCCATTTAAGCGATCTTCTTGTGAGATTAGTCGATGTATCTCAGAGATTGATAGATTGTAGAAATCAGCTATTGAGAGTTCCTGATCACCAAATGCAACTTTTGCTGCTAGAACTTCGTCGCTGAATCGTTGCCCCTCACAGGTCGAACAGGTAATCCAGATAGAAGGAAGGTAACGCATCTTGACCTCAAGCGCACTCATTCCTTGGCATGTCGGACAGGCACCTTCAGGTCTGTTGAATGAAAAATGGGAAGCTGATAAGCCCGTTTCTTGAGCATAGAAATCTCTGATGATGTCTGAGAGTTTGGTGTAGGTTCCTGGATTTGAACGAGGATTCTTACCTATTGGAGATTGATCAACAAGCACTGGTTTCAGATGCTTTCCGGAAACCATCTTACAGCCTGCAGGTGTCTTTTGCTCCAATGAAGGTACAAGAACATGCTCAACGAGTGTGCTCTTTCCACTTCCTGATACACCAGATATCACGGTCAGACACTCGAGTGGTATCTTAACATCGATGTTTTTCAGATTATGTTGGAAAGCTGAATGAATTGTAATGAACTCACTTGGAGTAGGTCTGGGTTCAACCACAGGAACTTGTTTCCGAAGGCTGAAGTACTCTCCAGTCGTAGTGTTAGATTTCCAGAGTTGGGAGGGAGTACCTTCGAATACAATCTCTCCGCCTTGGTCGCCAGCTCCAGGTCCAATATCAATTGCCCAATCAGCTTCAGCAGCTGCAACACGGTCATGTTCAACAAATACTACAGGACCAAGAAGTTCTCGAAATGATGGAAGCAGTCTAGATACATCTGCAGGACTCTGACCTATTGTTGGTTCATCAATGACATGAACAATATCCTCAAGTCGACTAGTTAATGATACAGCCAATCGGACTCGCTGTGATTCACCTCGAGAAAGGCTTGGGGATGAACGGTTGAGATGGATGTAGCCCAGTCCAACCTTGAGAAGCGCATCTAGTCTTCGGGTAATCTCTGTGACCAGTCTATTAGCACTCTCAGGTAGACCTGAATCATCAAAGCGTTTTCTAGCGTCATCAACAGTAAGTTGCAATAATTGAGGAAATGTCAGACCTTTCCATAGAACTGATGATGCCGCATGATGAAGCCCCGTGTAACTACACTTGTCACAACCTTGCCCCCCGCAGTGTATACACTTCAGGTTGAAATGTTTTGATTCAAGTTCTCCGAACCAAGTGCCACATTCTGAACAGACATTGGTCATAGAGAGAGTTGATTGAGCAGCTCGACCTATGACTGTAACAGAGTCTGCACCAATCAATCTAGCTGTTTGTACTGCTGCTCTTATTTCTTGAGCAGTTGTTGCTCCGTTGAATTTTCCTAAGACAACTTGAATTCTATGCTCTTTTGTAGGTTCGACCTTTGTACTTCCCACCGACATACCATCAACGAGTACGTTCTTCTTACCGAATTCTGCCTCTAGAAAGGCGATAAGTGTTCTATGGCTACCTTTCGCTCCTTGAACCACAGTACTAGCCAGAGAAACCTCATAATTCTTAGCGGCTGATAGAACAAGTGATACAATCTCATCCTCTGAATATTGCGAAAGACCTGTACCACATACATGACATTTCCTTACTCCGTATCTAGCAAAAAGCAATCTAAGAAATGGATGAAGCCCTGATGCAGAAGCAAGAGTGGAACCGGGATTTCTATTCAGAAGATTTTGACCCACTGCTATCGTAGGACCTATTCCGGTGACCGACCTAACATGTGCTGGTGGCATTCGGATACGCGATCTTCCAGAATTGAAGACCTCTAGAAATCTACGTCGAGCCTCGTGGTACATAGTATCGAATACCAGAGAAGTCTTTCCTGAACCACTTATACCTGTGACAACTGTGAGACCATCACCTATATCGATGTCCACATTCTTGAGATTATTCTCACAGGCTCCACGTATTTTGATTTCCATACCCATTCAGCGACCAAGAAGTAGTGAACACTTCGGTATATTTCAGTCTCTCGTGATAACCGAGAGTGCAATCCATGAGAAGGATTATCAAGTAAGTAGACTTGGAGCATTGGAGCACGTTGGAAATTAATGTAGTTGATGCAAAGTCAATCATTACGAAGAGCAATATACCTGGAATTGATTATGTGGTAAATCCCTACATAGGATGCCAGCATGCATGTATCTACTGCTATGCAGAATTCATGAAACGTTTTACAAATCATGCAGGAGATACATGGGGAGAGTTTCTAGACATCAAGAACTATGATTTCGACAAGATTAGACCTGAGAAATATAATGGAAAGACAATCTTGTTCAGTTCCGTTACAGATCCATATACTCCATTGGAATCCAAGTACAAGATTACACAGAGAATCCTAGAACAACTTGTTGGGACAAAGGCAGATATCGAAATTCTTACGAAATCGAAGTTAGTAGAACGAGACATTGAACTTTTCAAGAAGTTCGATTGCATTCGAGTTGGAGTATCGCTTAACACACTTGATGACAATATTGCTAGGACAATCGAACCACGTGCATCAAAACCTTCAGAACGACTACGGGTTCTTCAGAATATTGCAAACAATGGTATATCCACATACATCTTTGTATCCCCTATCTTTCCAAGAGTGTCCAATCTCAGAGAGATCATTGAAGCAGGATCAGCTTTTACTGATGATTTTGGTTTTGAGAATCTCAATTTCCGCGGTCATAATGTGGGGAGAATAATGGATTTCATCAAACGGGATTTTCCACACGAGGTTGATTATTACAATGAGATTCGGAAAGACCCAACCCTTTGGGATCCAATTGAGGATGAAATCAGAGCGCTCTGTAGTATGTTCAAGACAAAGTGTAAAATCGAGTTTCATCATGGTGGATTTTCAAAAAGCTGAATCAGCTATGACCAAGATATGTATAAGGCTGATTACCAGGAAGAGTTGTCTGTTCACAGGGTCAGACTGAAGGTTTGCTGAATGGCATATGACGAACTAGTATTCTTAGGAACTGGTGTATCCAGGGGATTCCCAGCATGGTACTGTAACTGTGATATGTGCAATCAAACTCGAAAAGACCCAACTCAATGGCGAACGAGATCATCAATCGCATTACTCGGAAACCAGACAACCCTCATCGATGCATCTCCAGATATCTCATTCCAG
>JAEORG010000307.1 GCA_016841005.1 Candidatus Thorarchaeota archaeon
CCTGGTTAAAGGCGCAGGGTTTAGGTTTCTGATTCTTCTCCTTTATCTTTAACATTTTTCCGGATAAGAGTTGCCCAAGTCAAAGCAATAGATGAAGATGCTGAAAGAATGATTGTGATGAAATTAGCTCTTAGACTATTGAGAAAATCCCAATAGCTCAAATTCATTCTTCCATAATCAATTGATAAACAAAATAGTTCGCCATATGGATTTATCATCAAAAGATTATGAACGCCTCTAGTCCAATAGGCTATGAAATAATTATAATTCTCATATGGTTCCAATGGTAATGTTTCTTCAAGAAGTTCTACTAATCCTGTTGTTTTGTAATGATATTGAGCCACTCCTCCTAGTGTCCCAATAAATAATGATTCCAATGAATCATCCAACAACACAGATGTAACCAACAAGTCTGGAAGCCCGTCAGCTGGACTAATTACCTGCTCACTTTCTAAATCTCCTTCCATTAATGAATAAACAAGAAGACCATGCTGACTTGCAACATAGAGAGAGAGTCCATCTCTTGAGAGTTCAAATCCATTTACTCCAGTGATTTGTCCAATTTCATCATTTGGTCTGATCCAGTCTTTTGATTCTTCGTTGTATAACCAAAATCCGTTATTAGACGTTCCAATCATCAAATATCCCCCTATTGCTTCAAGAGATGTCAAATATGTTCCAGGATTACCAAAGCCTAAATTTGAATCAAGAACAATCATTTCGGAAGAGGTTGTATTGTAAAACCATATCGACCCATTATGATTTTCAAAGCAATACAGCACATTCGTTGTTTCAGAAAACGCCAACTTGGTAAATGTGTAGTTTTCAGCAAGAGGATGTAAAGGAAGATCAATAATTGTAAGATTTGGGAGAATCTCCTTTAATGATGCTTGATAATCATTGGCAGCGATAAATACTGATGATAGATTTGAAGCTGCATTTACTGCCAATACATTTCGTTCACATACCATGTCTGAAATATAAGCGTCAACGTCGATAGAATATGAATAGTGCGTAAATGGATAAACATAGTAAACATGACTGCCAGAACCAACGACGAGATATGATCCACTAATCAAAAGTCCTGATACCGTTTCGGTTCCCCAATCTCCATTGTACCTTCCGTATGTTCGTATTGGACTCGTACTTACACCTAGTGCGAAACTGCTGAATACTAAAAATAAAGTAACAAGAGTGACGACTTTAATTGATGTAGGTTTGCTATCAAACCATTTTAGAAAATTCCGTATGGATTTAGGCACATTTTTTGGATGGATAATTGACTGATTTAAAACAGGAGGATTCAGAACATAAAGAATGAGCGACCACACAAGTATTACAAGAGTGTTTTGCCATACAAAACCCGCAAATCCAAATCCTCCAAACACTATTTGACCAGAATATGGCAATTCTGAAATTAATAAAAACGACATATCCGCCAATAATGTAATTGATACAACCCAGAAACACATGGTTGCAATCATTTTTTCAAAGTCTGACCTTGATATAAAAAGAAAGAAGAAACCGCTTGTGACTAATAATAATGATAGCGAAAACCAATCTGTTATGATGCCATAGCGCCGCCCTCTTGAACACAAAATTAGAATGACCAAACTTGGTATAAAGGTCCATGCCAACGAAATGGCGTTTTCACGAATAGTTGAAATGTGTGTCCAAACAAACCATAGGATGAGTGCTAAGGGTAAGAAAAATCCTGAAACACTAAAATATAGATACGTCCAAGTAACATTTTCTCTACCAAGTTGTATTGCAAAATCGAATGGCAACACACTATACCTGATAGTTGCTTGACCAAATTGAATATAATCAGTAACGTAATAGAGTGTTGTGCTAGCTCCTGATTTTATTATTTGAGTTACGATTGATACGATAAGAAAGATTGGAAGTAAAACTGTAATATATCTGGGCTCACTACTTACTTTCTCAGAAAGTGTCAGTG
The DNA here is from genome assembly GCA_016841005.1 of Candidatus Thorarchaeota archaeon. Next base: position 1,961 of record JAEORG010000307.1, read on the forward strand.
GATAGTCCCCATATCCTATCAATCCAGGAATTATGAAACTATCAAAGTCATTGGATTCATTCTTGTAGAGTAATTTTTCAAATGTAATCATGAGGACTGTATCGATAGCTATGATTCCTATGAAAAAGGGAAGATAAAGTATACTTACTGCGAATATCGCAAAAAGCAACCAATAACAAATTTGGAGACCAAATAGTTCTCTATAAGTATTGGTAGCAGAATATAATAGAGTATCTAATAGGACAATTGTGGCTGCACTTGAAATAATAACCCCGAATTGAGGATAACTAAACAAGATTGTATGTGATCCTAGAATTAGGAAGAATGTAACAAGTAGTCGGATAACTACAGATAGAATTCCTTTTAATCTAGTCATTTCCCCTCGCCTAGCTGTTCTTTGCAAGAATCTGATTACTTTCTATGTAATGTAGTTTTTCATTCTTTTTGACAGTCCTAGAAAAACTCAATGATTGAAATAGAATGGTGCGGAGGGCGAGATTCGAACTCGCGAACTCCTACGAGATTTCCCTGAAGACACCAAAAACTGGCACTCCACCTGGGACCTAAACCCAGCGCCTTTAACCGGGCTGGGCAACCTCCGCACTAGAGCAGAGTGGAAATCTAATCCGATATAACGGTTTTGACAGTAGGCAAGTCACACCTACGGACAGGGACCTACTGACCCATATTCCTGAAAGGTGAGTGAATTCAACCTTTAGAAACTTCTGTGCTTCACCCCTCCTAAGCCCGATGTCACCATCATCCTCTGGTGTCACCCAGAGCTGAGCAAAGGCATTGTCTGTACTCATGGAGATGATATTCCTCCTACAAACCTGGTTTCTTTCTCCTGTACTGATGCTGGTACATCACTTCCAGCGACAGAGAGTTTTTCCACAGTCTTTGCCACGGCTTGGTCATTATCGCCCAACTCAGTACAAACACCACCTGTACTGAGAAGGTCCGTCTGGATAAAGCGAACAACCGCGGTCTCTCCGGGACCTGATGTTGTTGATGAATCCCTGTTGGAGAGTAAGGACTTCCCTCGAGAAGATCTCCCTCGGGCTTTCGGTTCTAGTTTCTTTGCGCGTTCAACGGCACGAGTCCAGAAACCTAGTCCTCTCACAGAGTGAAGAGAATCTGTGAGCGTAATAAGGCGTCCAGCGATGTTTGTGCATCCATTCTTATCAGCGTTACACTTGTTACCACAAGTTGGACATACGAAGAGATTCTGTTTGGGTCGCTCTCCGCGATGACCACATTTCCAACATGTAATTGAAGTCCAATATTCCGGGACAATCTGATAACGCGCGTTTCTCCCCTCAATTGACCAACCTTGCTGAGCCAATCTATGTTTCAGGGAATTCGTTACTCTGGCAAACGCCCATCGATGAATCATTCCTCTGAATGCACTACCTTTGCCATTACCACGTTGTGCACCATCTCTGATTCCCATTAGTCGACCAATTGC
>JAEORG010000308.1 GCA_016841005.1 Candidatus Thorarchaeota archaeon
GTTGCAGCGGACAGAAGCCACTTCCGGACTAGGTTCGGGCAAAGCTCATGTACAAGAGTCAGGAGTGGTCCTGATTCTCTCCGGTGACGGAAGTCATGAGAAGGGTGGAACACGGAAGTTAAAGGTCACTGAGGAGGTTCACTCACCTTCTTTGGAAACCTAGAACAGGTCGGTGCATACATCCATACACAATGTATCTACGGATATGAAAGATTATATGGAGGTCAGATTGCCTCCTCTCTCAGATAATCATCTGGTGATATCTACTAATGCCTCCAAAGGATATGAACATCATAATTTTCGGTTGCATGCAGTGCATGTATGCGGCAAGTGACTTAGCAGGAACGATGAAGCTACAGTACGATGCCACGAGCAGGATCATCAGAATGCCTTGTACTGCACGACTAGATATCAACTTCATCCTGAAAGCTCTACAGGAGGGGGCGGACGGAGTGCTGATTGTGGGATATCATCCCGGAGATTGTGCGTTTAAGACGGGGAACCTAGGAGCAGAACGGCGAGTGCGGTTCACGAAGAAACTGATTGAGCAGTTAGGACTTGATGAGCGCAGAGTAAAGATGGTCTTTGTATCAGCAGCTGAGGGTGACAAGTTCGCAGCAGAGATCAACAAGTTTGCTGACGAGATTAGAGCGATTGGACCGAATCCGATACGCCTTTGATTAGTCAAGATGGCATGTCATTTGCAGCATTTATTTCGTCTAAAGTCCAACCATCTTTTGCGCGTTGTGCGACAACGACTCCACTAGGAGAGAGAGAATATGCTTCGAATTTTCCTTTTTTTAAAATGAGATAACCTTCAGCAGCAAGTTGACGCATCCGCTTTTTTAATTTAGAAATAGGAGATTTATCGCGATATTTCTTAGGAGTACAAAATTTGAGAATTCGTTCAACATTACCATGAAACCGACCTATTCTAGATTCATCGTACATGAAGACGATGATTGATAGGTCAATTTCAGTTAACATAATACCTATATTACACACCTCCATATAAACGATACGGTATTATTGTGTAATTGGCGCGAATAATAATGTATAATAGCATACAACCAATGAATACATATATAGTATGTACGTATAAAATCATACTAATTACGGTGCTATGTGTTTTATTTCATCACCACTCGAATCCATTCACAAACTGGCATCATTGCCAGAAAGAGGTAATAAAATGAGTCACTCCCGCAGGACAACCTTTGAGGAAGCCATAGACCAAATCCTACAAGTAGTAATGGCAGAATCACCAATCACGGTGAAAGCAATCTCTGATCTCAGTGAGGTTGATCCAAGAACTGTGACGAGGATATTGGAGTTCTTGATAGATTCACAGGAGGATTTTGCAAAAACAACCATAAGGATTCTTGAAGGGAAATGGGGTAAGGTTGTCTGGAAAAGAGATAGAATAGATAAGACAAAGCTACCAGAAAGCATACGAGATTGGTACATCAAGAAGCGTTTCTTCGATAAAGAATGTCAAGAAGATGTATCAAAAAATCAAATTCAAAACACGTTCGATGATGTCAAACGAACCTCAATTGAGGAAGTTGTGCACAGGATCTATGTTGCACTTGAAATCGAAGATGATATCACCTTAGCAGAATTGGCCAGAAGAACAAAAACCAACCGTAGAACCATAAATCGTGCATTGGAATTAATTCTGAAATACCAAGACAGAATAGCAAGAGGGCATATCACAAAGAAGGACCTCGTGATATGGAGAGATCGTCCTAAACTTCACGAACTTGATGAAACATCATTAAAATATCTCCTCAAGATGTGGTATTGTCCTGAAGAAAATGGTAGCATACCAGATGATAAAGAACGAGAACTATTACTGCTCGCATAGTAATAGTTCTCATCTCTTTTTTCCTCTAATGAAACGAATTAGAGCTCAAATAGGACCATCGCGTCTTTTCGAGCCTTTTGCCTACTGAATGATACACAACGTAAACTGCTATACTTATGCGAGAGTGTATAAACATTCTAATACATTTGATTTACAATATGACATAGGAGGGACTATAGTTGATTCCAAGAGAGATATACAGAGAGGCAATGAATGAAAGCATAAAGAATGCGAGAATGATGCTTGATGAAGCTGATATAATCTCTGAAAGAAGATCTGTAGTCCATGCACGAGTGTTACAGAATATGGCAATCGAAGAAGTAGCTAAAGCCTATGTATGCTGGTTAGTGACTAATGGAGTAATTCCCTATAATCATCCTCTGGTTGATCCACAAGATGGCAAAAGTGTGTTTCAGAATCATCAAATCAAAGTTAGTATCTATGTTGCTATAGCTAATATATTGAATGTGCTAATTCTTCGTGAAGCAGGGATAAGAGGTTCTTCTTTACCATCAGAAAGAAGAATACTAGCTTTAGATACAGTACTGGATTGGGTTTCTGAGAAAGGCTCTAAGAAGAGATATGATTGGATGTATGTTGATGTCAAAATCGACAAGAAAGGAAATTACACTGTATCAAGCCCGTTATTAATCGATTCAGATATCATTCTTGACGGTCTAAATGGAGTTAGATCAACAATCAATCTTATTTGTTGGTTGGATAATCAATCAAAAACTGAGAGTTTTGCAAAGAAAAGAACGAGGATGAGGGAGAAGATTAGAACAAGCGATGATATGTTTCCTCCAAATCCTGAATGGTATGGTAAGGTGAAGAAGTCATGATTCCTATCGAAGTTTATAGATTAACTTTGAACGAGTGTATAAACCATGCAGAGGAGTTACTTAATATTTCAAGGATTATTGCTAGTAGAGGTTCAAAAGCACATGCACTACTTCTAAAAAACTTCGCAGTCGAAGAGATTGCAAAAGCGTATGTATGTTGGTTAGTATCTTCTGAAATTCTTCCTAGAAATCATCCAATTGCAAAAACCACATCAAAAAGAGGTGTTTTCAGGAATCATGATACGAAATATATCCTCTCAACGACTGTCGGTAGTATGTTAATCATTGGTGCACAAAAAGGAATGCGACCTGGCGAGTTCTATGTGCCCGACGCTGGAGAGCTTACAGGGATTAGTATTGCAGCAACTGCTATTGGAAAAATAGGAACGAAGAAGAGGTTTGAATGGATGTATACTGATATAATTACGGATTCAGATGGTAATTGGAAAGTTACAAGCCCACTCAAATTAGATTTGGATGAAACAATTTTGAACTATGGATTAGATGAAAGTATGATAGCTTATCTGAAGAATCTTAGAAAGTCATCCAATACAGAAGATTTCAAAAAACGTGTAAGGGAGTATCGAACGAAACTCAGCAAGATTGATCCGGAATATCCATCAAAGCCAAAATGGTAGCCACTTAGATGTCAATGGTAACTAGTTGCTCAACTAGATTAAGATGAACGTAGAGTAAAGATGGTATTCGTGAGTGCGGCTGAAGGTGACAAGTTCGCAGCTGAGGTCAATAAGTTCGCTGAGGAGATCCGAGTGATAGGACCTAATCCAATCAGATTATAGTAAGAAGAAGAGATATTATCGAAGGCTCAGATATTCCTCAACTAAAGCGACGTACTCACGATTTAATGAGAATGCTTGGTCGTGATGTCCGATTAGATATCCTTGGCTAGCTAATTTTCTCAGAGTCTTTTTGAATCCTTTCTTATCTCTGATTTGACATAAGGCTGCAATTGAGTCAACTCTACGATGTTTGGATTGGATGATGTGCTTCTTGTACATACAGACAAGAAGCTTCCATTCATCACCAGAGAGTGTCATAAGATTTGAAAGCGAAGGGTCTATTTAAACATTGCGTTTGTTGTGCATTATTAACAACACAAATAATGAAGTAAATAATAGCAAGAATAATAGTATATGAATGTTACATTTATATACATAAAGTGTAACAATAAAACACGCGAACAAGCACGCGAAGTAACGCGCAATTAATGTCACAAGCATACGCAATCAATTACGCACACTATAATCACATCATTGGTGTATAGTAATTGCAGCAAGTGGTAGCGCAAAGTTGGAACGGAGTCTAGCAACAAGATGACTGCGAGAAAAAGAACCTCAGTAGAAGATGCACTTGGTATCATTCTGGAATACTTACATAAAGACACACTCTTGACAACAAGCGAGATTGCCAGTGCAACGAATCTCAGTTGGAACGTTGTTGATCGTGCAGTACGTCTTGTCATGGACATTCAAGGCTATTTCCATGCCAACAAGATTGAGGTCTTGGGTGGGCGAGGTCGCAAGATTGTGCTTGTCGAGTTGAAGATAGATCTTACAAGACTTCCCAACAGCGTCAGAGAGTGGTTCATCGAAGAGAAGTTCTTCAAGGGAGAAGAGAAGAAGCATTACACCACAGATGAGGCAAGAGAGATACTCGGGGCTCATATCGAAGACAGGAATCGTACTAGACTTGAGGATGCAATCCGTTGTATCTTGGAGGCGCTAGAGCTTGAGGATGAACTCTCAGTCCTTGAACTCTCAAAACGCACTGCACTGAATCGAAGAACAATAGAGAGAGTTCTTGACATCTTCCAGAGATTCCAGAATTACTTTGCCACTTCATATCTGGAGAAGATTGAAGGAAGCCTAGTCCATAGAAACCACCCAGATATCTATGGTTTGGATGAAACCCGAATGATGTACATGCTCAAGAAACTTTACTTGCCTCATTTGCGGGAGAATCTAACCAAGGATAAGGAGAGAGCACTGTTTCAGACTGCATGAAAAATCAGCTGCTTTTTACTCAAACCTTTTGTCTACTGAATGATATACAATAGATAAGAAACTACTAGGATAGCTACTAGGTTCTGTATTTTTTAGCTTCTTCGAATAGTGGTTTTAACGTCTTTGCTGAAATTCCTATTTTTGTTACTGGTATGTAGACGACTTTGTAGTCCTCACTCCAGTAGGATTGTGATAAAACACCTTCAGGCAGACCAAGATTCATCTTAGATGGTGGAATTGGCACGTGAAATGATAGACCTGGATACATATCTCCCGTGAAGTACAATTCTATCACATTTCTTCCTCCATTTTTATACGCGACGTAATATTTGTTGAATTTAATCTGAAGCCAATCCAGACCGATTTCTTTTAACAATCGTAAAGTTTCTTCGTGAAGCTTCTTTGCATGTTCTAGTCCTTTTTCATCAGTTGTTGTTTCCAAGTATGTGTTCCAAGAATATGTTGTCTTCGATGTTGGAATACCTCCTCCTTGCTCTATGGATCCTTGGTCCAGTTGATTCGTAATAATAATCTCCTCGTTGCCGACATGATATTTCTCGATAGTGAGAAATCGAAGAGGAATTGATAGACTGTTCAATATCATGTTTGCGAAGACTGGATCAAAATCAGGCGCAACAAAAAGAATGCCTACTTTGAGAGAATTCCACTCTGGCTCTGGTAAAAGCGATTCTTTGGTCTGTTGGTTTTTCGACTCAGTCCAAATCATTTTGATTTCAGCGGGATTCCGTTTAATCCAATCAACATATCGAAGTGCCTGCATTAGAACATCTTCTCCACGAGGACGAATATTTTTGATTTCTACAACGAAAACCATCCCATTATCATCTACCGCTAAGATGTCTGCGATGTTTCTACCATCTCCGGATTTTGTTTGTTTAGCGAATGGATATAAATCGCCCATCAGATTCTTGTTTGAAAATAGAAGTTCTTCTATCTCATGTTCTGAATTGAAAGGCA
>JAEORG010000309.1 GCA_016841005.1 Candidatus Thorarchaeota archaeon
GTAAGCTGAGTTGTGAATCAGGATTTCGTATACTGTGTATATGTTTGCAAGAACATCCACGACATGGAGAGGCCTCCGAAAGTAATCTCTGAATTCTTTGTACAATATCCTTATACAGTCGGAATCTGGTGTTCAATACATGCAGGCTATTATCGGGACTATGAGTATCGTGATTGTAGTCATAGCCATGTTTGTCCAGACTCTATGGATAATCGTTGGAAGACGAGGCAGGGATCGCTATCTCAAAGATATAGCAAAATTCCGACGACCGAGTAGCTCTTGGTCTCGATACTATAAATGGCGTGTTGAAAGTCTTCGCAACTCTATCCTAGATGGCATTATCTTTGAAATTCTCCTGATTGCCATCTTATTCAGTATGATTCTTACTTCAGTTGAACTCTATGAAATACCATCATTGATTCCTATTGTTCTCTTGGTCATAGCTCTCTCTTTTCTTAGTTCCATTCAGAATGCGTTCAAGATTAAAGGGTTGAACGAGAGAGAAGTGAAAATAGCCAGCCAGATTGAAGCAGCTACCGATAAGATTGCCACGGCCAGAAATTTAGCTGTTGATTTAATTTCAGCTGGAACAGCTGCCGATGGTCGGGTTTGGTTTGCATTGTACAAAGTTGGGCAACGGCAAGATCCGGTAGGATGGGCTGTACGGGATGTGTTGCTTGATTCTAATTTGAAACACTATCAACAAAGCGGAAGTATAGATTCTCCACAGGACTCAAGCCTCAAAGTAGATGAAACCAGTGATTCAGAGGGGCCTGGAATTAGATAATTGTAGCATTTAGAATTTGTAGACAATTCGCAACTCTTATATGAAACACCTAGGGCGTCAACGAGAATTCTTCTATACGAGGGATACTGCATGTCTAAGAATGAAGTACTGAAAGGTCGAAAAGGTACAGTCGTTAGCTACCGTAGAGGAAAACATCTACAACATCCAAATCAAGTTATCCTCATCTTCGACGAGATAAAGAGTAGAAACGAAGCCGCAGCCCTCGTTGGTCGCAAGGTCAAGTGGATTAATGAATCTGAACGGGAGTTCCTTGGAAAGGTTCTTGGAGCTCATGGAAACAGCGGTGCTGTTAGAGCCAAGTTTAGGACCAATCTTCCAGGTCAAGCTATTGGTACTCCAGTCTATCTTGAGTGATTCATCAATTTCGTCTATTTAACCCCTGGAATCTTCTATTTGTTTGATTCAACCGTTGAGTAGACAGTGTAATGGTTACAAAATGGAAATCAAAACCGATATTAGATTGTGAATTATTACAATTTGCGCTTCTTGAAATAGGTGAAAGCCATGGATATGACGCAAATAATACTAGGAATTCTCAATTGGCTCCATCTGGTAGCCACTGTGACTTGGTTTGGCGGCATCACAACAAATGCCTTAGTTCTTGTTCCTTCCCTTGGGGCATCATTAGATCCTCCAACTGCAGGTGGTTTCATGAATACGTACATGAAGAAATTCAAACCATTGGTGTACGTCAGTATTCTGGTTCTTATTTTGACTGGTGTGTTTATCACTGGTCTATTGAATCCAGGTTATCTTGAGTTCTCAAATGAGTGGTCACTTATACTACTCATTAAGCATGTTTTCGTTGCCCTTGCAGTGTTGGCGACTTTGTATGGTTTCGAGGTGTTAGCTCCCAAGATAGCAAAATTAGCTGCACAAGGTCCATCTCCAGAGCTAGCACAACTTCAGAAGGTGCAGATGACTTCTGTGAAGATTGCAGTCGTAATGGCGTTCATTATCCTGCTGCTTACAGGATTTCAGACAGCTCTCTAACCGAAGATTTAGTTTAAGCTGTGTCAGAAAGATTGTGTAGGAGAGTGTTGAAAGACAAGGAAGGGTTCCTATGTACTAGATATTGCATATCATTATGCACATTATTCGGAACCAACTTTCCTTGTCATATCTTTGATGTTTATGCTCTTTGTTAGTGATTTCATCAGTTTTATCTACTCATCATCGGATGTTTACATGGCTCCAGTGATGACCATTGGCTAGATGAGGGTGAAAGCCCGATGATGTGTCATAGTTAGTCGGAGGAGCCACACTTCTACGAGGACTTGAGATGATTCAGTGGGTTGTGTATCTCTTTACTTACATGATGGCTGGCATGAGTCTAAAGCTAGGAGATGACCTTCTGGATGAGTTTGAAACTCCCTCGTTAGCATGGTTTCCACTAGGTGTATCTGGAGTTTTGTTTGGTCTGCTCATGGTGCAGAGTGAGTGGGACTTGGTCCTTCTTTCGTCCATTGTTATTGGAGTTCTTCTCTCAGGAAAAGTCAACCGAAGAGAGTTCATCATCGGATTTGTAGCCATCGGGATTATTCTCCTTGTGATTGGCATTCCAGAGATTACACGGATACTGGATTGGTTAGCACTCCTCTTCTGCCTGTTCATGGCTTCAGTCTTGGATGAACGAGGTAATGATTGGACGGATAAGAATCTGAACCCAAGAGCCTCTTTGTTCTTCAAGTATAGGTTCACGCTCAAAGTCAGTGCTCTGCTCCTATCAATACCTTGGCCATTATTTTTCCCTGTGGCAATAGGTCTCTGGATGTTTGATATCGGATACGAAACAATTGGATGGCTCATGCGACGTTGATCCGTGTAAGCTCAATAGGTGCAAGACTACAGCAAACGTCTCTGAAAATAGGTGCAAGTCCTAAGTTTCGTGCCAAATCAACTCCATCCTGACTGATGTATGCGATACCATTTACTCCGCACTTCACTGCAAACTCATCAGTCTTGATTTTGTGATCACCTATGGGACGTGCACACCCAAGAAGTAGAGGGGTCTTTTCCATCCCAAGACGTGTAATTGTCATTATTTTCCCTATCATTTCAGGAGTAGGTGGTGATACCTTGGCCATAGAGGTTCCACGAATAGGACTTAGAGCGATAATCACAACAGCCTCTGGATTCCGTTGTGCAATCATATCAAGGGCTTCGAGTTCTCCGTTTAGCTTTCCGTAATCTAATCCAACAAGAACATGTGGCGCAATCGGGATATTCTGTTCCTTCAGAAGGTCTAGAGATTCAGCCATTCGTTCAGGACCAGAGTCAATATGATAAACAGACTTTGCCACCTCAGGACTTCCGATTATGTCCAACATTGCAGCATCAATTTTGGCTTCACCAAGCATACTAGCTGTATCAGGTGTCACAAGTCCAGTATGCACAACAACTTGTAGTCCCATGTCCTGCTTTGCTGCACGAATTGCTTCACCGAATCTATCTAGAGGCACATGACCCTTGGAATCTGATCCTCCACTAATGAGGACTCCCTCTCCTCCTCTCTCTTTGACCTCTTTACAAGCTTGAAGAAGTCCTTCTGGTGTAGGAACACCTTTCATTCCATGTAGAAGTTTTCCATCACAATGCTCACAATGTAATGAACATACATCTCCTGTGACACTGAGAGAAGCAAAGTTGTGTCTGTTTGCATGTTTGTGGTCTTTGATTTTATATGGATATCCAGTAGGACTAAAGCAATAGAGGGAGGTTCCGAAGACTTTCGTTCTTATTTCAAACCCTTGTGCCATCTGTTCCTCAAACTCACTAAATGGCTGATTGAGAATGGATAATCCATCAGAAAGTATATCGAAGGTCACAACAGAACCTATCAGTAAGCCTGTTTGAATATTCCGATGCGTTTCAAATAGGATACCACATAGCAAGCTACAAGTACCTGCATTTTGCGGGAAGGCTCGTAGCCCGTGGGAATATCCTAGAGGTGATTGGATTGGAATCATGTGCTAATCTTGTAGGCGTCGACACTTTCTTCAACGCAAAGAGCGTGGCAATCTATGGAGCCTCACCAAGCCAGAATAGTGTAGGTCAAGCAATCATTCAGAATTTTATCAAGCCACTCTATGAAGGAAAAGTGTATGCAGTCAATCCGAAATACTCCAATGTTCTAGGTATTCCCTGCTTCCCCTCATTGCAAGATATTCCTGACCAAGTCGATATGGTAGTTATTGCAGTTCCAGCACGGATAACACCGAGAGTATTCGAAGATATTGCTGCAAAGGGCACAAAAGCTGCAATAGTAGTTTCTGGAGGGTTTTCTGAAACTGGCGAACGTGGTACAGAACTCGAAGATGAGATTGTCAGGATTGGAAGAGAGAATGGAATCAGAATCATAGGTCCTAACTGTGTCGGAGTAATAGATACTCACTCACATGTTGACACCTTCTTCCTTCCTGAATACAGATGTGGAAGACCTAAACCAAGTAACGTAGCGAATATCTCTCTTGTATCCCAATCAGGAGCTTTTGCAGCAGCAATTGCTGACTGGACATCAGAATTGGGTCTTGGAATTAGCAAAATCGTAAGTTTAGGTAACAAATGTGATGTTGATGATGATGACCTTCTCTGTTACCTCGGAGAAGACCCAACTACTCAGGTAGTGTGTTACTATACAGAAGGTTATGATCCTGAAAAAGGACGGTCTTTCTTCAATACTGCAAAGCGAATCACCAAGGATAAACCAGTTCTTGTGGTCAAATCAGGAAGAGGGGCTAGAGCCCAAGCAGCATCTATGTCTCACACTGGGTCTCTTGCAGGGTCTGATAATGTTGCACATGCAGCATACAAGCAAGCTGGAATAATCAGACCAGATAACTTCGAACAGATGTTCGATATGGCAAAAGCACTTGCAATGCAACCTGCAGCCAAGGGAGATCGTGTTTTGATGATTACAAATGGTGGTGGACTGGGGGTAATGACCACAGATGCTATTGAAGCAGAAGGTCTTGCGCAACCTCCACCGTCACCAGAACTACATGAGAGGTTTGAAAACAGGCTACCAGGATATTGTGCTGTCGGAAATCCTGTTGACGTTGTCGGAGACGCTGGTTCTGATCGCTATGATGCAGTCTTCGAAGAAGCGATTGCTAGCGACGAATACGACATCTTTGTGGTAGGAATGTTGCTTCAGACTCCCAGTCTAGGAATGGAGATAACTAATCGCATCGCTTACCATGCGAATGAATCTGGGAAGCCATTCATTGTAATCTCTATGGGTGGTGGGTTCACTACTAAAGCTGGCGAAATTATGGAACTCATGGGTGTCCCAACATATGCGACTGGAGAGAAAGGAGCGATTGCTGCAAAAGCATTAGCTCAATACGGTGAAGTCAAATACGGAAAGGATTTCAAGAAAACAGCAGGCTCACCCAAACCATAAATATGCGTAACCAGCATCCAGAATTTGAGAGGTCTGAAATCTGATGAAATTAGCCAAAAAGATATTTGAAACAGCCCTGTCGGAAGGGCGAACCTTTGTCCTAGAGCATGAGGCAAAGGACATCATGCAAGAATATGGTATACCTATTCCATCTTACGGAACTGCGGCAACAGCTGATGAAGCAGTCAAGGTCTCCGCTGAGATAGGATACCCAGTTGTTCTTAAAATCCTGTCAAAGGACGTGTTACACAAATCAGATGCAGGAGGAGTCAAACTCAACCTCAAGAACGAGGATGATGTCCGAAAAGCCTTCGACGAGATTATGGTGAATGCTAAGAAATATGGCGAAGAACAGGGTCACGAGGTAGACCTGAGTAGAGGTGTCTTCATCACACAATTCTCAGATATGGGAACAGAAGTAATCGTAGGTGTCACAAAGGACGCTCAGTTTGGACATGCTATTATGTTTGGACTCGGTGGTATCTTTGTGGAAGTCCTAAAGGATGTCACATTCAGGCTAATTCCACTGACTGAAGCAGATGCTCGTGAAATGGTTCACGAGATTAAGGCGGCTAAGATACTTGATGGTGTTAGAGGAGAGAAACCAAGAGATGTGGACGCGCTCGTTGATGTGATTCTTGCAATATCAAAGATGATTGATGAGAATCCTGAAATTAATGAGCTAGATTGTAACCCAACATTTCTCTATGAGAAGGGAAAGGGCGTTTTGGTAGTCGACGCTCGTATATTGATTGACAATCCAAACAAAGAATCTGAATCTAGTCACTGAACAGACCTTCCAGAAGAATCAGACCTCTCTTGACATCTGAATCGGTAAGTTGTCCAGGCATCTTTTTTGTACCAGCTGAAATTAGGAGTAATAATGCTACTATCCTGGGAATCAGTCGTGCATTTTGTAATAAAAAGTCACGATTTCCTGCTGCGTCTACAATGAATCCCTCTAAACGTCGTATGAGTGACGATAGTTGTTCATTTAATCCATCCTCAGGGGTCATCTTTTTGAAGAGCAAGACAACAGATTCTTCATTATCTAGACTCTCAGATGATATACCCATGCTCTCAAGTTGTTTTATTGAATCGAGTGTGAAGGCTTCGTAATCATCTTCCTCAATACGGTCCTGATTCTTCTCTGCACCTTGAAGCTGTGCTAAGAGCCTGAGTGAATTGGTCAAAACAGCTCTAGAAGCGCTTGGTGTTGAGGGCACAATCTTTGTTAGAAAGTCACCATGGTCTTCCTCAAGCTGGGCTGCAACTGAAGAACAAATCTGTCGTTCGAATCCAGGTGAGAAGGTGACCTTAGCAGCGTTGATCAACTTGTTACTAGTTGCTAATCTGCGACTTGATACTAATGCGTTGAAATCGTCAAGTTCAACATAGAATAACAGAATTCGAGCTACATCATACGCTCGCTCGAAATCATCCTCATTTGTCGCATTTCGACCCTCATTCCTGCAGATAAAAGCGCTCAAGAGTGTCCACACTGATACCATTGATATGCATAATTCTGCCCGAAGTCTTGATTCTGCAACACCTTGTTCTTCCAAGAATCTTGTTAGTTTGTCAGATGCCACAGATATTCTGTTTTGAGTCCCACCGCCAATCGTGACATTGGATACTGATTTCATAAACTCTCGAGGATCTTTAATTCTTGGCCGTAGCATAAAAACTGGTTCTCTACGGTCCATTACCCACCACTTAGTGGTAGATGTCACATGATCCAAGAGGTCTATGGCAATAGTAAGATCTTCTTGACCTACAACAAATCGTGACCCCATATAGGCAAGTAATCGCGAATACAGACCAATGAATCGGGAGAGATGTGTTGAGAGTGACTCGTCTGCAAATACATTCCCTGAGAACTGACCAACAAAGGAGCTTACTCTTTCTGTTATATCGTCACTTAGACGAGTCTGGGTCAATGCACGGTAAACATCAATCGGTGTTCGTGTCAAGATGTTCGGACCTCCAGGGTACGAGGCCAATCTGGCCTAGCCTAATTCTGTCTTCAGGCTAGCATGTTCATTTTCAATTATATAATGCTGTGTCACACACCATCGAAGGTTAGCGGGTCACTTCCCAAATCGACGCGACCTCTTCTGGTATGAACGTAATGCGCGCCAAATATCTATACGACGAACAGCTGGCCAGTAAACCTGTTCAAAATAAAGTTCGGAATATGCTGATTGCCAGAGTAAGAATCCTGAGAGACGTTCTTCACCTGAGGTCCTTATGATGAGGTCAGGGTCTGGAATGTCTTTTGTGTAAAGGTGGTCCTCAATAAGATCCTCATCTATCGAATCAGGTGAAATCAATCCATCTTGTACCTTATGGCTGATTGCTTTGACTGCATCCACAAGCTCTGAGCGCCCGGAATAGCCTACTGCAATATTCAAGAAGTAGTCCCTGTATCCAGCAGTCTCTTCCTCTGCAGACCTGATTCCAAGCTGAAGTTTCTCGGGCAAGAGGTCTACGCGTCCAATTGCTTGAATACGGACCTTGTGTTTATGAACATCCGGATTATCAATGACTTCAGCAAATTTCTCTTCTAAGATGCTCATTATCTCGTTAACTTCATCACCAGAACGTTCAAAATTTTCAATAGAGAACGCATAAAGTGTACAGACTTTGACTCCAGCCTCCCAGAGGATTCGTAGGACCTCCATGACCTTATGAGCGCCTGCTCTATGTCCGTACCATGGCATCTCTGCACCATGTTGTCGTGCATATCTTCGGTTGCCATCAAGAATTAGTCCAATATGACGGGGATTCCTGCTTGGATCAAGCTGCCTGTGGAGCCACCATTCATAGAGTCTGTAGACGGGACCTGCAATATTCAATTAATTACACAACCTGATTTTGACGGCAGTTTGGGATTCATATTTGAACCCATGCCTTTAGGAGGTCAGATCATCTCTGCTATCTTGTCTGCGGCTCTCTTCATGTCAAGGAAAACTAGTCCAAGTTTGGCCTGATCTGTTGTGGAAACGGTAAGACAGGCGTTCAGACCAGCCTGAATTGCAAGCAGCCAGCCATTGTCGCCTTTGATAATTACCTGTTCTAAGGCACCTTTTCCTAACTCAATTGCAGCCTTCTCGCCTAGGGTCAGCATTGCTGCTGTCATGGCTGCTACCTTTGCCTCATCGACTTCATTTGGTAGGGCGGAAACTATAGGAAGTCCCTCTACGCTAACTATTGCACATGCTTCTATCTCTGGTATGCTACCTTGTAACTCATTGAGCACGCTTTCCAATGTATCGCCCCGTGACTGACTCATAGACCTCACCGATTATATCAAAATATCATTTGTACATGCGTTTTAAGATTACTTCCCGTGCTATTGCTTGAAACGCCCTTTTAACTCCAACGCCCTGTACAGCAATGGTCTCATAGATTGGAACATTGCTACCCAGTCCGAGGAGATCGAGCATCTCATCGCGAGACATCCTGTTTGGTAGGTCTCGCTTGTTAAGCATAACCACGATTGGAATACTTCTACCCAGTTCATCACCAAGAAACAACTTGAGCTCCTCAAAGCTCTCTGTGTTTTCCTCCCGCTGGTCTGGACTTGAGTCTGCGACGAATAGGAGACCGTCCGTACCGGATAACACGACCTTTCTTTGGTGACGGTGCCGCTTTTGCCCAGCTACCGTAAAAACATCGAATAATACTCTTCCTCCAGCACTCATTGGAACATAGTCGAAGAAGAGTGTTCTATTTGTTTCATCTTCTATGGCTGTAAACTCGCCTTTCTGCAGTCCTTCTACCTTACCATATAGCCAGCGAAGTGCCGTAGTTTTGCCTCCTAAACTTGGTCCGTAGAAGACTAACTTCAAATGTATGCGGCCTTTATCATCTTTCCTCATTTGAGCATATCACCTTTTGGAAGATTAAAGACTTGTTTAATTGAAGTTCTGTCTTCACAGAACACACCA
>JAEORG010000310.1 GCA_016841005.1 Candidatus Thorarchaeota archaeon
TGTCCAGTTGCTGTAATGAAAATATGGAGAAATGGTTCCCCATTTGAAACACCGGCTTCAAAAGCCATAGTAACTGATTTGTCCATCCCTGCACGCATAGCCAGTAACATGCTGTCAGTATATCTAGGCTTTCCATTTTCGTCAATGTATACTGAACCAGAAACAGATTCGATATCGAGACAGCATGTCCCTATCACATGATCATCAAGTTGAATCAATAATGTAGTATCTTCTATTGAAACCGATGGATACTGAAGACGAACCTTCCTAGTAGTCATTATCAATCCTGTTGAAATTGGGATGAAGCAAACAACTATCTCAACAAATGTCTTCAGAGGAACTATTGGTGGACTAACCAATCCTGTTAATGGTAACAAATAAACAAGTAACAAATAGATTCCTACGAATGTATTACCAACTACCCAGAGTAGCTTCACCCATGACCTTGGTTTCTTATCTAATTCGTGAGAAACCAATACTACATCTTCTCGTCTTGGTAAGTGAAGCGACATCTATGAAACCTTCATCATACTTATTCTAGTCCAAGAATTTCCGTTAATGGAACTGAACCATCGTACCTTCCTTGAGCATATGAACACCCCTAAACAAATCGTCTAACAACATACTCTCTATAGGAGAATAAAAACCCAGAAACAGAATTATGAACTGGTGACGAAACTATGGAAGAGGAACTACTATACTTCTCTCATCTGGTGTACATACTTTGGCCTTTTGAATCCCGACTCAAACATTATTCTAAATCAAGGAACGCAGCTATTATTCCCTAAGGGGGTACACATTATCAAGAATACAGGTTGGTATCTAGCTATAATTGTGATCCTATTCTCATTGACTGTTACCTTGTTCAATACTGAACAGGCTGTAGCAGAAGGTGAAACAGTGGTAAACCGTGGGGAAACAATTCAAATTACAGCCACACTTCTTCAGAATGGCACCTATGGATATCCAGTTTCGAACCAGAAAATATTCTTTTTTGACCAGACATTCAACATTCAATTGGGTTCAGACACGACGGATATGAATGGTATTGCATCCATCTCTTGGATTATTCCATTAAATCATACTCTTGGATTAACAACCATTAATGCAACATTTTTTGGTAATTCGTCACTATCATTAGCGCCCTCTTGTCAATGGACCATCTTGACTATCTTATCATCTACAACTATTGAGATTGATCAGATTCCAGATTTACTTGCTCCAGGAGACATACTACATTTGTCAGTCCATTTGACTGATGATTCACATTATCCAATACCAAATGCAACAATAGCCGTCTTTAAGGATAATATACCTCTTGCACTATACACAACCAATTCTACGGGAGAAATTCACTTTGAAATTGAGTGCAATAGTTCATGGATTACATTGGGAGATAATAATATCCGCGTTGTTTATGAACAAGATTTGGTTAATTTCTTAGACACATCAGAGTATACATTCACATTCGAGATATCAAAAATTCAGACTTCTCTTACCCTTCAAGGCACCTATCAAAACAAAATATTGCTCAATGAATTCGTAGACTTCTATGTTGAGCTCTCTGAAATTAATAATCCAATACCAAATGAATTTCTTGAAATATTCTTGGATGGTCAACCATTATTCAGTACTACTTCCAATAGCTCTGGGATTGCTCATTTTCATATGCTCATTGATGAAAGATTTACACTCGGATTGCATACTCTGAGGATACATTACAATGGTTCAGAACGATACTCAGAATCCTATTCTAATACATTTATTGAAGTGACAAGTCCTGTACAAATAATCATCAAAGTACCAGAATCAGTCATAATTGGTTCAAGTGTGAAAGTTGAGATAACCGCTTCTGATTTATTAGGGCGCATAATCCCTAGTTCTCGAATCCTAATATCTGATTCTCCCTCTAACCAGAGATTCACAATAAATGCCAATCCAAGTGAAACAACCACAATTTTCCTTTATGAACTACAGGGGCCTGTAGGTGTTCATATTCTCAATATTGAAATTACAGATAATTCCTTTATTTTGAATACTAGTTCAAGTAGTACTTTCATAGCTTGGTCCAGTCTGCAGCTGTTATTAGAAAAGTGTAATGTTGATCACTATGCTTCTCCTGGTCAAGAAGTCATTTTTGAAATCCACATGAGTGATTGGGCTGGAAATAGCTCATTTAGGCAACTTCAGCTTCTAATAGACAATGATATACAATTTTCAGTGGTTACTGATTTTTATGGTCAAACAATTCTTTCTTTTTCTGTTCCATATATTGAAAATCAGTACAATATCTCTGTATTCTATAATGGCAACACTACACTATTCGAGTTACCTGTCAAATTTGATTATAGTCTTCGAGTTACCAGTGTAATGCCCTTGCGACTGGAACTAAATTTCTATGAAACGATTATTCCACTTCGTGAATTATCCGTACATCTCACGGTAAGATGTCTTAATGGGTCAACACCGAAAGGCGTACAAGTAAGCTTTGAGTGGTTAGATTTAATTTTTGATATCAGAAGTAATGAGGGAGGTACAATTGAACTCCATCTCATGGTACCAGTCGCTAGTGGAAATTATTTCCTGTACTACGAATCAGAAACTTCAAAATCTATCAGTTCAACAAGTGGTTCTTTCTTGATCAATATAACCAAAACTGATGTAATGTCGCTAGAGGGAATCGGTATCATTGGTCTAACAATTGCATTCATTGCTTCAGTTGGTCTTTCAACGATACCAATCATACGGCGCAAATATCTCGTAGGCTAAAGAATGAGTGATGGTGCTCCGGCCGGGATTTGAACCCGGGTCGGGGGATCGAGAGTCCCCCATGCTGGGCCGGACTACAATCGGTATTATTGTAATATAATCTACAATATTCTACCGGAGCCGTGAATGGAATGCCAGTCCGGAGCGCGAGAGGGCTCGTCTGGAATTCTACAAATAAGCCTTTCCCCGTAAACAGAATCAACTTACTATGGTGGGCTGAACAACTGAGTTAGACTACTCCAGCTATCTTGTAAGAGCTGCAATAATCCTTCTACAACATCTTGGGCCCATCCTGTGGCCTGAAGGATGACCGCTATTACTATAGAAACCGTAACAACAGCAAGACCAAGCAGCAGACTTTCTTCAACCAACGGTCCGCCTTTTTCATTACGAATTAAACCATCATCCTTTGTCAAGATACACACCTTGAACTCTTGTCGCTCTGGCTCCTTATAAAGCCCACAAAGAATTGTATCTGTATCATATTCTACGTGCACTATATTTCATAGGATGTCCATACGACCACATTCTCTCACTCAGTATTTCGAGAATTGAGTCGTGAGGATTATGATGAATAGTATCAATCAAACTTTCTAGAGCTGGGACATGACTATCAACTCCTAAATCTCTTGCACGAGTTCTAAAGGCTCCATCATGTGCCCAGTTACTACTCAATCCTTGAATATTATCATAAACAACATTCAGACCAGAGAATTTCAATAAACCATCTACCTCATTCCTTCTAATCTCCATAATCTCACTCACACAGCGTTTTGACTCACCCGGTTTCGGTCTTTCGAGAGTAACTATGATATCCATTAGTGCAAGATTATCATCTTGAATCCCATGTCCAAGTTTCCATCTCGAAATAAGACTAGAAGCTGATTCGCTGTGACATGTTTGAATAGAACGGAGACCTGCTGTAATCGCTTGGAATAGAGCTTTGCTATGCTCTGCGGTTTGAATTTCACCGAGAATGAGATAGTCTGGTGACCTATGGAGGCATTTGATTATTTCATCACTCTTGCTGAATTTCATCAGCTTTTCATCCATGGGATCTACTTTGAACCTAATTTGATGATGTTCTCTTTGTTCTCTACTTTCAATAGCGTCTTCAATGTAGATTTTTCTCCACCACTTTGGAGTGGTCATATCCAAAGCATTCAACAGTGTTGTCTTACCAGTTCCAGGACCTCCTGTCACTGTTATATTGAACCGACATGATACAGCAAAAAGTAAGATTGCAGCGACTTCAGATGTCATTGTACTATTTTCAATCAAATCGCCAACTGAGAATGGTCTGTTTCTAGCTCGACGTATCTCAAGGTGCAATCCATCTGGACTAAGTGGTGGCACACTTGCAGAGAAGCGTAAAGATGCATTTTGAATTTGTAAATTCATCTTGAGGGATGGATTACTTCTATCTAAGTGAAGGTTACTCTCAGCACGGATTAGAGTGACGATTTTTGGCACCTCCAACTCCTGAAAAGTAATAGTTGTAACGCATCGACCATATTTCTGGTGATCAAAATAAATTGATACCCCAGGACGGTCTAGATATATCTCTTCTACCAAATCATCAAGAATAATCGGCATTATTGACCCAAGAACACTTCGACGGTGAGCGATTATCTCTGAGAGTCTCACTCTTGTATTTTTATTGATTTCAGGTATCAGACTCATAATATGCTTGGAAACATCTTCGGTATCTTGCTGTAGTTTCTTTGTAATACTCTCTCTTAATGAACATGATTTGTTTCCAATCTGTACTGATTTCTTACTTAATTCATCAATAAGAGAATGTTCCAGAGAGGTCCTAACTATTGGAATAGCAATATATTTTATCTGATTATTCTCAACCCGTTTAAACATTGACAGGTATGGTCCAACTTTGTATAATGTAATGATATCGTTAATATCTTCGAAAAGATTACTGTTCGGACCTACGAAAACACTGTCCCATCCATCTGTCATCCAAGAAGGTTCAAATCGTTTCAAGCCATTCGAACCTCGGAAGTGAAGATAGCCTCTTTCAGTTTCTACCAACAGCACTTGCGATTTTCTTCTTCCGGACTCATTGATATGACCTAGTTTCACACAACCTTGGTCACTTTTCTGAGAACATTGCTCACAGCGTCCACTAGGACAACGAATTACAATGATATCTGAATTCACCTAGCTAGTCACCCCTTATTTTCTACTTATTATTCAGAGAGCTACTAGATAATCTCCTAGGTGAAATTCAAATCATTACATGCCCGCTTGAGATACTTCAATGACTTTTTTCATCATCCCAAAGTGATCTCTGATACTGTACTCAGCCACTTCTGTTGCAGTTGATGCAAGCTTTTGAGTCAGGACTGCTCGTCTTCCATGCTGCATAGCTATCAATCGGTCACTAGCGTACGCTGCTGAAACTGTAAATATGAATGGGTTTCTTCCGCCTCGTTTTGAGGCTGGTATTACATTAAGGACCTCTATTATCTTGTTTCTAAGAGCATTCTCGAACTCTTTTAGTTCCCACCCTCGTGATTGAATCTTTTTGACTACTCTTGAATTATTCATCAACATAGAAATTACCCTTGGGACATAGTCCTCTGGTTTTCGTATCTCAGGCGAGTAACCTGTGATTGATTTAAGCCTAAGCGCTTCTCGTACAATAGCTCTAACATTAACTCGGTGCCCACACTTTTCAAATACATCAGCAATCTCATCAAGTGTTATTGGAGCCTCTTCTTTGAATTCTCTTACAGCCATGAGAAGACAGACTGCTATCAA
>JAEORG010000311.1 GCA_016841005.1 Candidatus Thorarchaeota archaeon
CAAATGTCCATGGCCAAGATGGAATAAATACTCCAGCTGCTAGATCGAGGTAAGTCCAGAGAATGGATGCAGCTCCAGTAATTATTGTGAAGATTATAGCTATCCAGCCAATCCGTTTTTCGCTGGGAGTCTTCTTCTGAACTGCAACGAACCACAATATTAACATCCAGAACAATGGACCTGCAACAAGCATCATGAATGTCCGAATGATGTTGTGTTCTGCGATTATAGCAAACAGACTTACATTTGTTGCGAGAACTAGTTCAAGTCCATTAGGGTCTCCAATCTCGGAGATTAATCCGACGAATGAGTTAAAGAGATTGTAGGGATCTATGAGTACAGATAAAATCAAAACACTCAAGACGGCACCTACAATTCCTCCTACAAAGAGTATAATGACATCTCGGATGTCCCGTTTCTCGACTGCAACTAGTGGAGCTTGTTCAACCCCACATTCGTCCTCCCATTTCTGTTTGAAATGGAAGTAGTATTGCACGAACAGGACAACAGCCGCGAAAATACCCAACTCGAATACAAAGGCATAGACGATTCGCCACAACAAATCAGCTGTGGGAGGAATGACAAGAGGTCGTAAATAATAGAAGAATGCATTACCAAAATGCACAGGTGTTGGTAGTAATCCTAGTAGATAATCTCGTCCAGGTAATATGAACCAGACAGATATTGTAACAATAGCTCCTGAGATGAAGGCAAATCCTTCCATTCCTCCAGATACTCGCTTGCGTATATAATTACCAATCACACCAAGGAATATCATCATTCCTAGTGGAATAAGTAACATCATCAATGTCCACACAATGGGCGATATCAGTGCACCATTGTTTGGAGCAGAGAATATCAAAAATGCTACACTGTCATCAATTTGTCCTGGGTAGAAAATGAATCCCATTCCATGTGTCACTGCATAGTTTAGTGTCACTGCTACAACTGAACCGACAAACGCAGCAATAACAACAGTTGATGATACCAAGCTTGCTGCAATATTCTTGATGAAACCGGTCCAATTTGTGGATTTTAGAGCTTTGCGGGGACTAGAAACTCTCTCGAACACTTTCTTGTATAATACAACAGAAAAATCTTCAGCTATTGGGAGAAGCAAGATCGCATATAAGATTGGAACGAAAGCAATTACTAATCCTATCATGTAATCGTTGATCAATATTGAGATTGCACCATCAATATATGCGCGGCTAAAATCAACACTTATCGTTATAATTGACAATAGGATGTTAAGTCTAAAGAACCAACCCAAAACACCACGCATCATCTCTGCTCCAACATCTCGACCCCCTAACATCGTACCTGCACCCTTTGCAATCCTGTTTGAAGCAGGATAACCAAATCTATAGATCCAAGTGAAGAAGACAATAATTCCATAGAGATAGGGATTAATGGTAGTGTCCATATACAATCCGATTGAAGGTACGATTGTAACAAGACCAATTAGAAGGTAATCTCTCCAAGACTCACTCCATGCCTTTCGCACAACTTCAGGGTTGAGCGGTTGAGGTTCGACTCCTTCAAACTTGATATTTTCCAATCTATTACGCAGGTTATCATAACCATCAGTTTGAGGCTCTTTCTTGGTGATCTTCCTAATCACATTACTGAATTTCATCTTTAGCGGATCTTGTAATGCAAGTTTGAGCATGATAACGACCTGACCAAACAAGACAGCAACAAAAGACACCAAGATCCAGACGAAGAATGTTTGAAGCGAGTATCCTATATGAAACATGAAATTCGTAAATAAAACCCAAAAGAGATCAGTTCCAAATACATTATCTTGAAATCCAACACCAACATAGGGATCTAGATACCAATTATTCCAAAGAAAGAAGAAAATACTGTTGATGTACATCAGGCCAATGAAAGCCTCGATGTACTGATTCCTCTTCTCCCCAAAGAGAAGTGTGTAAATAAGTGTGATAATCAAAGGAGGAAGAAGTTCAACGATGATGGTAAATAATGTGAGCTCTGCCATAATCTCACTCTCCAGAGGCTGAGACCAGTATCTTTGGTTTGTGAGTAAAAAAGGTTCGTTGTACTTAGCTCAGGGTTACAAAAGAGAATGCCAGACCGAAATGGTTAATATTCTAGAATTAATTATCGTGAAGCGCAGGAAGACTTTGGTGAGATGATATGGAGATAAGTCAAGAACTACAAGACGCAATCAATGATCAGATAAATTTTGAACTCTATAGTGCATACATCTACTTATCCATGGCCGCATGGTTTGAGAAGCATAACCTTCCCGGGATGGCACATTGGATGGAAGTTCAAGTAGATGAGGAATATGCTCATGCAATTAGGTTCTACAGACACCTTGTTGAACGAGGTGGCAGAGTCCTCATGAAATCAATTGAGGGCCCCGAAACCGAGTGGGCTAAAGCTGTCGATGTGTTTGCAATGGCATATGATCATGAGAAGATAGTAACTGGGCGAATCTACAAGATTGGTGAGATAGCAGAGCGTGAAGGAGATCGAGCTGCGAAGGGGATGCTTCAATGGTTCTATGATGAACAGGTTGAGGAAGAAAAAAACACTAGTGAGATTCGAGATACACTCAAGATGATTGGTGACAACGTTCATGCACTACTTAGGTTAGACAGAGAATTGGCAGCAAGGCCAGCTGCTCCTGCCCCACCACTTAGCTCAACAGCACCATAATATTAAATACAAACCCAGTTCTGAGTGAAAAACTCAGACTGGGATTATACACTTTTTATGAAAATCGCATCAGCAGTAGGGTACTTATTGGGGTGTTACACCAGCGGATGTTGGTGTAAGTCAATGTTATTGCCTGATGAAATGGTAGAATCTGTTGTTGATACAGTTTCAGGACTAAAGGCTCTTGATTATGTAATTGGAATTTCCCAATTTCACAGGATTCAAGCAAGTCCAGGTCTTATGGAATCCCTTGATTATGTGAAGCGAGAAGTGGAGAAGATTTCAAAAGCTAGAACAAAACTTCACGAATATGTCGCAAAAGGAGAGGGGTCCATTGGGAAATGGGAGAATTTGTATGGATGGACTCCGAAATCAGCAAAACTTGAACTAATTGGACCTGAGAAGAAAACACTTGCGGATTTCTCAAGTGAACCTATATCATTAGCAGCTTTCTCAACAACAACTGATGTTGAAGCTGAAGTAGTGTTCGTAGGAAAAGGTACGACGACTGAAGATTATGAAGGAAAAGACATCAGTGGAAAGATTGTTCTTTCAACTTCTCGAGCATCTCAATTCTACAAGATGGCATGCGTTGAAAGGGATGCAATTGGATTTCTAACATACATTCCACCATCAGGAAATGACGAGATTGCTAATATTCGAAGATATGAAGGAATTTGGCCTGAACAGGGAGAGAAAGATAAGACGAAATTTGGTTTCGCATTAACTCAGGCGGACGGAATCAAATTGAAGAATCTGCTTGAAGATGGGAAAACTGTCAAAGTCAAAGCAAAGGTAGAAGCTTATCTAGGAGAGGGAAAACAGGGTGCACTCTCAGCAGTTTTAGAAGGGAAGGACAAAACCAAAGAAGTGTGGTTAGTCGCTCATATTTGCCATCCCCATCCAGGTGCAAATGATAATGCATCCGGCAGTGCAGCGCTACTTGAAACTCTCCGAGTCATAAGTCAGTTGATTGGAGATGGAACAATCGAACAACCAGACTATTCAATCAGATTTGTGTGGATGCCAGAATGGCATGGAATGATTGAATACATAAACGAGGAGAAGGATGCACTTAGCAGATGCAAGTTTGTCATCAATGCTGATATGGTGGGAGCTAATCCATGTTTGTCCGGCTCAATAATGAATCTTTACAGGACTCCTTATTCACTTCCAAGTACACTGAATAATGTTGCGTCACATTGGTTATGTGTTGAGGCAGGTAGAAAGCATGATCCGTCTAAAGGAGGGTCTCTAGCGCCATTCAGATGGGAATATCGTCCATACTCCCCAGGTAGTGATCATTTCATGTTCACTGATAGTAGCGTTGCAATACCAGCAATTATGCTTAATCAGTTTCCAGACAAATTTTATCATACATCTACAGATACACCGGACAAAATTGATGTAGCTCAAATGGCGAGAGCATCAAGAATCCTGGTCCTCTCAGCTCTTACCTTGGCACATCCTCGGTACACGTGCAAGGAAAGGCTATTGACTATAGCTCGAAATGAAGCAGTTGACATCATGCAGAAGATCACCACTGAAGGTGTAACAGAACTAGGAAGGTGTTTGGATAATCCAGAAAAAATCTATCCAAGACTAATGAAATGGCTATGTTATGCAAAAGATCTCGGAATATCAACTCTGGATAAGGCAGAAGCAGAGTGGCATCTGATTTCTGAACAAAAAGAAATCAAGGAGGCACTTAAGACAAGTCTAGAGATGCTATATACTACAGAGATGGTTATTGCAAGAAAGGCATACTTAGGAGCGTGTGCTGAGGTCGGACTTGAAGCAAAGGAAGATGGACAATTCGATCTTGAATCAGTAAAAAGTACTTTGCAAATCAAAAGAAAGCTAAAATATGCTCTACCTCCTGGAGCTTTATCAAAACTCGATTCTGCTAGGCGTATCAAATACGCCAATTTGAACATGGAAGAAATAGGGATTTTTGCAATGATAGATGAGATGCTCAACATGAGTATTGATTGGATTCGACTGGAGGATGTATGGGACATGCTCAGCTTTCAATTCGGAAAAAATGACAAGAAGGTCCTTGAGGATACTGTGAAAGATTTAGTTGAACTTGGAGTACTCGAAACGAAAGAAGAGTGATATCGCACCATGAGTGATTGGCTCTATAAGAAGGTGGTCTTTGCAGGAACTTTTGACCACCTTCATGAAGGTCATAAGTACTTACTGCGAACAGCAATGAAATTAGGAGAGAGAGTGAGTATTGGCCTCACCAGCGATAAGTTGTTGGCTCACAAGAAAAATCGTGATAAGATTCAATCCTTTGATGAACGTAAGTTAGCACTTGAAAACTTCTTTGAGGCAGAGAATGCATCCAAAAGGTGTCAAATATTCCCTATAGATACCAAGGAGGGCGGTGCAGATAAAATGGAAGATTTAGAGGCGTTGATTATTTCAGATGAGCTTTCTGTAGTAAATAATGCATTTGCCATCAATGAGATGAGAGCGAAGAATGGTCTGACTAGATTCCATATTTTGATTATACCGCGTGTTCGTTCTGAGGACGGACGGCCTTTATCATCATCAAGACTCAGAGAGGGAGAGAGTTTTGAAGACCTCAAGTTTATCCGTTAATATTCATGGAAAAAGAGAGTATTTTGCGTGTAATTCGCTAAAAAGTGGATGCGACATCATATCAACATATTTTATTGATTTGTATATTTCATCGACTTCAGATCGTATACG
>JAEORG010000312.1 GCA_016841005.1 Candidatus Thorarchaeota archaeon
AACCACATAAATGCCATGTGGAATATGCTCGACTCAGTGCGCATTCCTCTTCTACAAAGCTTCAGGAATACATCACATCATGCAAGGGAAAGAAGGTAATGGTACACACTCCAGTCGAGGAAATACCAAAAGGCTTGATCATACCCAAGTTGAATGAAAGAATATCAATATCCACCTAGACTACGCGACGACCTCAAGCACTCCATCAAGAACTAGCTTGGTGGCCACAAATTTCATTGCAGGTAGGCTGACTCCGACCTTCTTGACAACATCTTCTAGAGGTGTCATACCATCACAAAAATTCACGAATCTTAGAACTGCTTGCCCATAAGCTTTCAGAGTTTCTTCATCCACTTCTCCGATTTTCTTTAAATGAATAGACGGATCCAACTCAACTTGAAAGTCTATCCAACCATACTTTTGCATAATCTGAAGACTACCAAGAACCTGCTCTCTCGGGAGGTCAATTGCCCTGACTAATCCCCCAACAGTGGAAGTTCCATCAACAGCCGTCTTTACAGCAACCAATGCTGCACCAACATTTCGATTTGCAAATGGTAATCCCTTACCAGCTTCTCGAGATCTGACAACATAATCAAGACTGATGGGTCGTAAAGGTAGCTCTCCCAATACATTGTATATCGAAGTTTCAAAGATTGTCTTATCGCCATCCCAAGCATCCCATACACCTGCGAACTGCTCTTCGACATCAAAGAGAAGACCTTTCATCTTCTTTCGAAGAGCTTCTTCCTCACGGTCATTGTTTACAATAAGAGCCATAACGAATTTCTTGGATTTTTCCACCATTACAAGATTTCCTTCATGTTCTATTGTTTCAAGGGCATCAACGGTGTCAGGAGTTCCATCTGAGGAGGAATCAATTCCACCAAATGAATCGAGAGCAGAGATAAGAGATGCTACAGCAGTTGTATCGGTCACCTCATCCGTGTAGTCAATATGATAAGCAACATCATACATACCCTCTTGTTGGATAATCAATAGCATTGCGATGACCTTTGTAGGCTGAGTTCCTAGAGCTAATGTGGGAGGAGGCTCGCTAGTCTTCGTATCACCTACTTGTTTAGTGCCTGTGTCTTCCTCAAGAGCCTTAGTTAATGCTTCTTGCTCATCAAAAGAGGGTAAAACTTCAGTATCTGTGGTTTCATCGTATGGAACTTCCTCGAATCCACTACTGGTTGCCGCTTTTTCTGCTTCTTGCAATTCTGGACGATCAATATCTTCTGTCCTACGCCGTACAGTAATCATCTCGCTAATGGGTCGGTCAGGAAGGGTGACGCCGACAGTCTTTGCTGCAACTTCCAACATGAATCGAATGAATTCCTCACGTCTTGCTTTATCCACACCAACCATCGGAAATGTTGGTGCTCCTAGCAGACGCTTTATCTTCTCAGCCTTCATCGACTCAGGCAAGTCTTGTTTATTGGCAACTATGAACAATGGAACTGCAGGTGCTTCCTTTCTGATATTCCTGAGTAGTGTCTTAGTCTGCATTACATTTCTGAAGGAGCTATCTGTGATTAGAAAGATAACATCAGTACCTTGGAAATAGAAGCTCCAGAGGTCTTGGAAAACAGCCTGACCGGCAAAGTCCCAAATCGTGACGAGGAACGTACCAAACTGTATCGTTTCCGAAGAATCCACAGCGACATTGATAGTTGGAACATACCCGCCGGGTGCAGGGTCTCTCCCAAACAAGAGACGCATGAGTGTACTTTTTCCTACACCACCAGAACCTACAAATGAAATCTTGAATCGTGTGAAGATGAGTTCACCAAGGAGATCCTCTAGATTGTCCTTGATGTATCCGATGGAGTTACCTCTTAGAGCAGTACTTATCCTTGCAGCACCCTCACGAACCTTGCTCTGGATGTATCTATCCTCATCACGACCATCGGTTACAAAGAGAAGTAACATATCATCGCCTACTTCAGAATGAAACACTTTGTGATCCGCACCAACGAATACAGGAGTATCTTTTGCAAGACCTTCTGTTGTGGCTAAATCAGCATGACCACTTAGGAATTCTAGAATATCATTCTGTTCAAAATCTATCTTCCAGAAACGTGCTCTTACCACTATATCTCCAACTTTGCTGATAAGTAGCACATTGTGAATCATATTCTAGCACCATTTTCTCATTTTGGTTCATTTCATATCCCATAAAAGGATGCCACTAAAGACATCCTGTGAGAGTTCCATTTCAACTAAGAAGTTTTTCTTGATATACTATTATTTGAATGTTATAATACCTCTCTGGTATAGACTCGTTATAACTGTGATTAGTACATTCTTATCAATTCCAGTTTTCTTGCTTACTTCTGTGAGATTTCGTTCGCCATTCATAGCAGATGCAATATCCATGAGGTGAGAGTACATCTTGAGTAAGTCAGGATCGATAATCCCAGACACAATGGGAATATCATTGTCATTGATGAAAAGTTTCATGTCAATGCAACCCATGGCTTTTAGAAAATGAATTGCACCCAGTGTCATTTGAGGGCCACTACCTGCTACAAGTTGTGACATCCGTATCGACCCATCAAGACTACTCCAAACAGCTTGAAGGAAATCTCTCACCTGTGCAGATTTGAATTTTGACCATGTAGGTTCTGTTTTTCTAGTTGGAATCATCCTTCCAAGTAATTCCTCAGGAGGCAATGTTGCTAACAACTTCAAGGTAAATGGTGGAGATGTGTATGGATCTTCAGTGCTCTCCAAATCAGTCGTTGCCTCGTCTTTCCAAAGGT
>JAEORG010000313.1 GCA_016841005.1 Candidatus Thorarchaeota archaeon
AACACTAATCTCTCGTTATTCAAAATTCTACAAGAGTAGTGAAACCATGAGTGTCATGTTCATTGCATTGATGTTTACTGCCGCTCTCTTCTCAAGTTTTTCTGCGGAAACAGGTTCCATTCACATGCGCGAACTCTATATGTTTGATACAGGAGCAGATGTCGTAATAGACTCTATCCTTGATGCAGATAATGTGACCTTGGCATTACTGGATAATATTACAGCAGTTGATGGAGTTCTAAATGCAAGTGGAATGTTTAGAACTGGGGTTCATGTCAGCTATCTAGATTCTACTATTAGCGGTTTAGTACAAAAAAGTACTCCACTACCGGTATATGCGATTCAACCAAAGAAGTGGATAGACTCAACGTTCATTGAACCATATTTCTCATTGTCAGGAGATTTGGAACATACAGTTAGATTGTTAGCTGAGAATCAAACAAATGTCATCTCTTCATTTAGACCAAATAGTGCACTAGCTGAAACTGGACAATTCCATGAGAATTTAACTCTGAATTTTATTGGACCTCCTACAAATGAAACATTCTATGCTGCGTATAGCTTCAATGCAACAATAGTAGACACTCTCTCTGACAGTAACTTTCGAAATTCAATTAATTATATGCCAGGTGAGGACTCACCAGATTTCTTATTGATGAATATCACGTATGTTCATTCATGGTTGAATACATCTAGAATAAGCCGATTCTACGTGAATATTGACGAGTCCAAAAACATTACACGAATTCTTTCTGACCTTAGGAAAATTGCCCCACGTTACCTTAAAGTGACATCAAGTCAAGAACGAATTGATTCTGTCCTAAATTCACGAACAGGCCAATCAATTAATGGGGTCTATTCACTAAATGTTGTCTTTTCACTAGTTTACCTTACCATAGGGATGATGGTTGTAAATGTAGTTAGGTCTAGGAAACTTCAGAAGCAATATTCAATACTTCGTGCCTTTGGTACAAATTCATCCTCAGTCCTTGCTTCAATATTATTGGACACCATGATAGGTATGCTAGTAGGTACAATCATAGGTCTCTTCATCGGTTATTTCTTGACTACATTGATACTCGACCTTCCGTTGGTATTCTTAGGTGTTAGTGTAGAGATTCTATGGTCTAGATTACCCATTTCTTTAGCGATACCATTCGGATTGCTTACCTTGATTCTTATTATTGCAGTCGTATCTTCTATAGTAACTGTAATTATTTCTACTAAGCGAGCATTATCCAGAAACATAGCTGACGATTTTCGCCATGAGTAAAAAGATGTAGGCGAGAATTATCTCGCCTTTTCCTGAAGAATCTACGGATAAATCCGACTGACAGTCCTTGGAAATGGTACACAATCACGAATGTGCTCAAGTTCAAGCATCCAGGTTATTAAGCGGTCCATACCAACTCCAAATCCCGAGTGCTCTACACTTCCATATCTACGAATATCAATATACCATTCATACTTTTTCGGATCATCACCTATACGATTCAGATTATCGAGTATTCGTTGAGCGTCATCTTCGCGTTGACTTCCACCGATTACCTCGCCAAATCCATGAGGAGCGAGGAGATCGTTGTTTTTGTATGTCCTAGGATCAGCTTCATTGTGTTTCATATAGAAGCTCTTAATCTCCTTCGGATAATACTCGATAAAGAGAAAGGTATCTCGATCTTTTGTCAAAATATCTTCGGCTTCAGTTCTTATGTCCTCACCCCATTTGATATCAAGTCCTTCTTTTTGGCAAACCTCTATTGCTTCATCGTAGGATATTCTCTCAAATGGAGGTTTTATCTTTAGGAGCCGTTTTGAATCAATACCTAACTCAGCTAGCTCGTTAACACGGTTCTTCGCTACTGCATGACACATGTAACTGATGAGTTCTTCTTGCCTCTTGATGTTGCATTCGTGATCACACCACGCCTCTTCTACTTCAAGATGCCAGAACTCTGTGAGATGTTTCCTAGTTCTAGACTTCTCACCTCTAAATGATGGTGCGAGGATGAACACCTTTTCCATCGCAAAAAGTTGAGGTTCTAAATGCATTTGACTTGTTTGCGTTAGGTACACCTTTCTATCAAAGTATTCGACTTCGAAGAGTTCTGCTCCTTCTTCGCCCATTGTTGATACGAACATAGGGCATGTTGTTTCGTAAAACCCTTCATTTCTCAGATATTCTCTTGCAGACCTGAACACTTCATCCCGTACTTTTAGGACATTACTTAATTTGCGAGATCTCATCCAAAGGTGTCTATTATCATTCAGGAATTCAGTGCTCTGATTTTCGGTGATAGGAAAGTCTTCTGCATAATGCAGGACGGCGAATTTCTCCACCTGTACTTCATATCCTCCTTCCGCTCTGGAATCAGCTCTTACGATCCCTTCGAGCTCTATGAGGGATTCTATTAACATTCTAGTTGCATCAGCATACGATTCTTCACTGACTGCACTCTGTTTGATTACCGTTTGAACGACACCAGATGGATCACGAAGTAATACGAAGGTCATCTTTGTCTGCTTCCGAATCCTATGGACCCAGCCGCGCATGCGGACCTTTTTTCCTTCGTACTTGCCATCAAGCACGTCACGTACGTGGATATATTCCATAATAGTCACCACAATCTCGCTGTCTGGGCATCTGCCAAGACTCTTTTCACGAGTGAGACGTGAGGATAAAAGGATGACGGCCAAAGTAGGGCCGTCGTGCATTTTATCGATATTTGAAGTACCAGATGACTATACCCAGAAGTACAAGCACTCCCGCGATACCAAACGTACCAATAATGAGGAGATTTGCAAGGGGTGGACTCACATATACCATTACAGTTGAACTAGCTGTGTTCCCTCCAAGATCAGTGACAGTAAGTACAACTTCATGAGTACCTTCACTAAGACCCCAGAAATCAAACTCAATAGTTTCAGATATCCAATCTTTCTCTACAACGACATTACCATCTATAGTGATGGTGTAGTTTGCCTTGAAGTCATCAGTAACAGTCCAGTTTCGTACGATATTATTATCACCGCGAGCATAGTAAACATCACCGGGCTCATAAGTGAAAACAGGAGCAACATCATCAGCTTTGACTGTGACCGAAACATTTCCGAAGGCTGAATTACCACTTGTATCGTTAATCCATAGAGAATATAAATAGACGCCGATATCTAGACCAGTGATTGCTGTAGAATAGAATGGCTCTTCTTGGTCCAATGTGCCATTGTCAATTGCATCATTATCGCGATAGAGTATGTAAGAATCAAGGTAATCATCAGTAAGGTTCCAACGAAGCGATTGACCTGTTTCAGTGAAATAGAACTCTAAATCATCTGGAGATTCGATAACTGGTATAACATCCTCATATATCCTGAGAGATACTACACTCTCATTAGTGTTAGAGTTTTGATCCGTAAGTACAAGCTTCAATTCATAGACTCCAATTTCAAAACCAGTTGCATTGAATGTGTATGTTGTTTGATTTGTCCAGGACAGAGTTTCATTCAATGAATTATCAACGTACATTCGAATCTGAGAAGGATATTCATCTTCAATATCCCATGTTATTGTTATGTTCTCTGTTTCGTAGTAGTATTCAACCTCAAGATCAGGTGTCATAATATTTGGAACTCTGATATCGGTATTCACAGTGGTCAGATTGTAAGAGTAGCTACCTGCTCCAATCGGTGTACCTGCATAACTAACAGTCCAATTAACGAAAAGAGCGGGTAAGTCAAGGAATCTAACTGTTCCATTTGCAGGTGTGAACTGATGGTATAATTCAGTTCCATTGTATCTGGTTACATTAACCAGAGCGCCTTCAAGAGGTGCCAATGAGGTCTCATAATATGTGAAGACTTCGAGGTCATAATAACCAGGATCACCCGCGAAATTACCTAGTGGTCGAATGAATACCTTCTTGGTTGTTCCGTCGGTAGTGAAGTTTTCAATTGCTATCGCAACTCCAGCATAATCACCTGATTGGACGACAATATAGTATGAATAATTACCTACTGGAATATCAGTAAAGTTTGCAACACCATCAGAACCAAGTATGGTCTGATCATAAGTAGTGTTGGTATCACGTGAGAAGATGGTGAAGTTCAGACCTTCCGCAGGATTGTTATCTATGTCAACCACAGTAGCCAGGAAGTCATCATCATCATTAGCCCAATCGAGGTTTCCAATCTCAAGATCCACATAGACTTCAGGACCATCAGATACCATAGTACCGTTCTGTGAGAGACCTGCAACTGCCCAAGTCACATTCCATTCATAGACACCTACAGGAACATTGTAAAAGACTGCAGACCCATCACCAACTGTTAGCTTTGATTCGTATAACGTATCATCAGTGACATTGTATAGTGTAACATTGGCTTGGGCAATTTCCAAGGTTCCGTTGTAGACATAAAACTGGAAATCATCATCATTGAATGCTTGGTTGTAGTTGATTGTACTATTCTCCACAACAAGAACAGAATCCGCGAGGGTATTACTACTCACAGGAGCTGTTGTGATTTGAGGGGGCCCAACAAATGCTACCTGAGTTGCTGTACATGATAGCATCAGTAAGACCAATATAAGTGTGAAACTCTTTCGTAAGGTGTTCATCCAATGTCACTCTCTTAGTCTAAAGACGGACTGTCTAGTGCCATCTCACTACTTGGCGCGTCGAAACTGTGAGGAGCATAAAAGGGTTTTCATAGAATCTGCTAGAGTCAATGAGAACCATTATTCTATGCATCCCTATGTTTTTTTAGTGAATAGACTTACTCTCACAAAAATTCACACAGTATTAAACATGGCACTTTTCTAAGAAATGTACTACATGAGTGCGTTCATGTTGCACGAGTGTTTATCCAATTCATAAGGTCATTCAACATTTCGTCCCCACCTTCATCTTCATAGGGTTCATGATAGAGACCTTCGTATAGTTTCCAAGTCTTATCCTCAGCGGATATTGAATCGAAGAATGTCTTATTCTTCTCGGGTATAGTGATCTGATCATCCGACCCTTGAAGAACTACAACTGGAATCAGAATTTTAGCCCCATTTAGATATGCTTCATCTTTTGCATTCAGACCTTCTACTGCAAATCTGCCAGTGGCTTTGTCGAATCTTAATGGGTCCTCTCTATTGCGCTTGACTACCTCTGGATTTCTTGCAATCAAATCATAGTTCAATCCATTAGGAAAGAGAGTCTTTGCGTTTATCTTTGATAAAACACCTGCAACCATCCGACGAACACCGTCTATTTCGAGCTGTTCCGAAACTGCAGGGAAGGGAATCATTATCCCGTCAATCTCTTTGGAATTGGGATCCTTAATCACATAATGTATCACAATCAATGCTCCAAAAGAGTGGCCATATAGGAAGAACTTCTTGTCTGAATGCTTTAGTTTGAGGTGTGCGACAAGTGCTTCTGTGTCATCGATGTATTCCTGAAAGCTATCTACATGGCCTTTCTTTCCGTCATAATGTCCGAATCCACGGAGGTCAGGCGCGTAACTGATGTGTCCATTCTTTGCAAAATTCTCACCCAGAAATGACATAAGACCACTATGAGACCCTAGTCCATGGAACAAGATAACTACGGATTTGATTTCACCGTCAGGTTTCCATACTCTCATGAACATCTGTTTTCCATCATAGCCAAGATAATTTGTCTCTTCCATATCCATCATCTATCCTCTCAAATACCAACTAAGTGCGTTTGAACATTGGTTCTTTTCTTACTTGTGGTTTTCATCCAATTCTAAATGATGTCATTGAAAGAGACCCTGCAAAATAATACTGATTGAAAACACTCACATCCTCAGAAGTGTCGGTAGCTCCTATTGTGTAAAGTAAGGGCAAAAAGTGGTCTGGTGTTGGATGAGCAAGACGTGCCAAATCACCGAGTTCAATGTAATTAATTATTGACTCATGATCGCCACTTAGGAGAGAATCCACCATTTTCTGATCAAATTCCGGAGTCCAATCGTAAACAAGTTCTCCCATGTCGAGTCTAGCCATTCTTAAGTTATGGACTAAGTTTCCGCTTCCGATAATGAGCACACCGTTCTTCCTTAGAGATTGCAATTGTTGAGCGATCTTGTAATGTTCACTAGGTTTTTTTGTATAATCAATGCTGAGTTGTGTGGTTGGTATATTGGCATTCGGATACATTTTTGAGAGCACAGACCACGTGCCATGATCAAGCCCCCAACTGGAATCCAACTTTACTTCGAACGAACGAACTAATCCCTGAACATCCTTTGCTACTTCAGGTGCTCCTGGGGCGGGATACAGTTGTTCATATAGGACTGGTGGGAATCCGTAAAAATCATGGATTGTTCTAGGGGATTCCATTTCACCTACTCGAGTATCGGGTATGAACCAGTGTGCAGATATGCAGAGGATTGCCTGAGGGGTTGGAATTTCTTTCGCAATCTTTTCCCACCCCTGTGTATACTTATTGTCTTCTATAGCATTCATTGGAGACCCATGCCCAATGAAAAGGGAAGGCATTATTTCCGCTTTACTCATCTTGAAGGTCACAATCCTATTATACGTTGTAGAAAATTTCCTTCAAACCTTAAAATGAGTTAGATATGGTACCCTAGCTCATTCTTAATGCCCTTATTGCACACCTTTATAAGGCGATTTTTGAACCCCCTTTATAAAGAGGCCCCTTATAAAGCGCAGGAGAATCAATTTTAATGCCCCGACCAAGTCCAATCACAAAGATCGAGAATGTTGTCGCTTCAGTCATTCTAAACCAGAGACTTGACCTAGACGAAATTGCTGCAACTATGCCAAATGTTGAGTTTGATCCAGAGCAATTTCCAGGTCTAGTTTACCGTCTGAAGAAGCCCAAGACTGCAACACTCATCTTCAACTCAGGAAAGATGGTATGCACTGGAGCCAAGAGCGAGAAAGAAGCAAAACGTGCGGTTCACAGAATTGTCAAGAATATCAAAGAAGCTGGCATCGAGATCACTGGTAAACCGATCATTGTTGTTCAGAACATTGTTGCCAGTGCAAGCCTAGGTGCGGAACTCAATCTAGAACTCGCAGCGATGAAGCTTGAGAACACACTCTATGAACCCGAACAGTTCCCAGGACTCATCTACAGAATGAGAGACCCCAAGGTCGTTATTCTTCTATTCGGTTCAGGGAAACTTGTCATTACTGGTGCCAAGTTCGAACCTCAAATCGATGAGGCTGCAGAGAAAGTCATGGATCGACTCCTTGAGCTTGGTGTCATGAGAATCCCAGAAGGCGAAGATTGGGATATTGACGAATAAATACTACGTGTACATTACAATGAGGGGTATAATACCCCTCACAATTTTTCCTTTGACTTTTTGATATCATCTTGAAAACTGAGAAACCACACCCTACGAAGTGGTTACATCGGGAGGTATAAATACCAATTCACTATTAGTCGAATATGTCATAATATAATATAATAGTATGACAGAGCAGCTTGAGCTGCTATCAAAAGTAACTCCGATAAATTGTGAGATGAATCAAATGCAATATGTACCAATCGAAGTAGTGTTAGAGATGTCAGCGATATTTGCTGGACTGTTCTTCACTGTGATTGCTATTATTGCAGTATACTACTATGCGATGGATATTCGTTTTAGACGATGGGCAATTTCCATGTTCCTGTTTTGGATCGCGTTTCTACCTGCATTTATACTCGTAGATTTCTATTATATAGGAGATTTCGTCAGTTCTCTGCTCAGAGTCTACGGTGCTATCACAGTACTGAAAGCTTTCGGATATTCACCACTTCGGAAATACTCAAACATGGTAATACATCCCACAATATTTGTCATTATGGTATTTTATTGGATTCCTATTGTCTTTCTTGGATTACCAAATACTTCTGGAGCAATGATCACTTCTCCATTAATGGCGTTCGCATTTGCGTATGCAGGTAGAGAGATTCTCAATTTCACCCACAATAGAACTTTGGGATGGATGTCAGCTGGATTTTCATACTTTTCTTGGTCAATCTTCAGTATACCTTTGACTCTGCTTCCAATCATCCCTCAGATTGTTGGGTTTGAATATCTCCAGTTCATATCGCAATGTTTGGTGTTTGTCACAATGTTCCTCGCCTTTTTTGGTAGTATAACAAGAAGGCTAGAGCGAAATTTGAAACTGACAGAAATAACTGGAAGTTTAATTTCACACGATCTAAGAAATTACCTTAACGTGACTCAAAGCGCATTAGACCTTATCGAAGCCAAAGATGAGGAATCTGAAGAATTGCTTCAAACTGCCAAGGATACTATTACAAAGGCGTCTGAGTTCATTAAGAACGTCAGAAGCATTCTCATCGATATTGGGATGCATTCGATTGCTATGGATGACATCGACCTTACTCTACTGGTCAATGATGTGATTAATCGGATCAAGCTTGAGCATCAGGTTGATGATAGTCAGCTAAAGGTGATTACACATGATTCCGCATTTGCTTGTACTTCACCACTGATGGCACAAGTCATCTGGAATATTATAGACAATAGTATATCACACTCTCCTGATACTCCACAGGTCCTAGTATCGATTCAAACAAACAATAATTCAGTCATAGCGATTTCCGATAAGTCTGGAGGTCTACCTGATGAACTGAAGGAAAAACTTCTCACTAGAGGAAATGATGCAAATGGTCTTGGATTAGGTCTTATGTTGATTCGAGAGATTTCAAATGTTTGCAGTGTAGTTCTGAAAGTTGAAGACATATATGAAGAAGGCTCTGTAATAGGAACCACATACTATCTTGAATTTCCCGCTGCAGGAGGAATACCTGGAACCCATTAGGTTGTTCCTAGAAGATTGCAAAACCTAGTGGTGGAATACTGACTACCAGAATTATCATCGCTAGTATAAAAAAGATAATTCGCGATTTGGAAACAGGAACAGTATCATCTAGTGCTCCGGGATGACCTCCTCGGAAT
Organism: Candidatus Thorarchaeota archaeon; assembly: GCA_016841005.1. Next base: position 8,959 of record JAEORG010000313.1, read on the forward strand.
GACATTGCAAGTACGAGAATTGCCATTGTAAAGAATCCTACAAGAAACATGACAGCAATAGCAGCATATCCAATGTATTTGTGTGCCTTCTCATTTAGAATTGCTCGGAGTGCATGACCCCCGTCAAGTTGACCTGAAGGGAACAAATTGAGAGCGGTTACAAGACATCCAACCCAAGCTGCAAATCCTACGGGATGGATATAGATAGTACCTCCTGCAGGGATAACATCAGCAAAGAAAAATTCTACTAACATACAGATCAGGGGTACAGGTAGAGAACCAGATTGACCCGGAAAAGTAGCATCGATTGCTGAGAGGTGTTCTGCAGTCACTGCTACAGACAGCGCAAAGCCGAGG
>JAEORG010000314.1 GCA_016841005.1 Candidatus Thorarchaeota archaeon
AGGAATTTCTACAAGACCAGTCCATGAACCGTCTACTTCCCAAGTATCGGTCTTAATGACACCAGCAGTTGCAACGACATTGTACCCTTTTCCTGCAAATGAAGCAGGAATTGTGACTTTGATTTTGACACTCTCAAAGGAAATCGGTATCACTACTCTGAGTGCCTTTACAACAATTGGTACTTGCTCATCAACACTGATGAATGGGTCAACTTTAACTTTTGCCTCATCCATGGCTTGACGAATACGGTCGGGGGGATGGGGGTGGCCAGTCTGCGGATTCATTGCTCTTTTGGAGATATCTCTGATTATTGCTTCAGTCTTCTCCTCTGTAAGCTGTGTTCGCTGTTCAAGAGTGAGTCTGAATTCTCCATGTTTGATGATTTCAGGTGCAATGTCAAAGATTTCTGATGAACCGAATGCATCTTCAACAAGCATATCGGTTGCACGTTCACCTCTCCTTGCATCTTCGTAAATCTCATAGCTTTTCAGAATATCAGCGAGTGGAACATCTTCTCCGCGTCGGTATTCAAACGCAAGATCAGGGTCTACAAATATCTCAAATCTGAGATGACCTTTCTTGATACCAACCACAACAGCATCAAGGTCTAACCATTTCTCACCAGATTTCTTTCCAGATCCTCCACCCGTCATTTCAAATCACTCCGAGGATTTCTTTCCTGGTTCTTCACCTAAGAGATACTGTTCAATCTCGGAATCTGATAATCTTGAGAATTTTCGTGTCTTCACAGGTATCTGTGCAATCTCAACTGTGTCTTTGTTAAGATCAGAGTCAGATACTTGCATAAGCGCATCGAGTGCAAGTTTGATAGCTCCAGGAATCTTGATGGAACGTTTGTATTGACTCTCCAAAACTTCTCCAGCCTGATTACTCCCGCGCCCAATCACTGCTGCTAGGTATCCCCAATGATAGCCAACAGGATCGGTCATGTATAATCTAGGGGTGTCATCATAGTCTACTGATCCAATTAGCATTGCGACACCATAGGGGCGACCTCCCTCACGGGGGTCAAGAGAAAGGCGTGTGACCTTGACATTGCAGATGTGTTCAGCTAGTGCTTCACCAGGAATTTCTTCATCATAAGTTAACCAATAAGACTGAGCTTTGATTCGAGCTTCCTGAATGAGCTGCCTTGCATCAGCCATGAATCCAGATGTGGCGACTCCGATATGTTCGTCAATCTTCGAAATCTTTTCTACACTATCAGGTTCTTGAAGTGGTAGAACTCTCTTTTCTGCAAGAAGGACAATTCCATCTTTTGCTTGAATTCCAATTGAGGTTGCACCCTGCTCTACTGCCTTTTTAGCGTATTCCGCAGCAAATATCCGTCCTTCAGGACTGAATATACCGGTGCTATGGTCATACCCTGCACCTGAGATTCCGAACATAGTAGTATCCTCCAAGTAATTCTCTGTACGACTTTAGGAAGTCAGAACATAACACAGTTCGCAATAACTGACAATTCCTCTAGCCTGGCAGTAAATCACCGTATTTTATCAGCCTATGGCTTGTCTGCCTTCTAGGCTCAAAGCGATTTGCTTGGCTTAAACACATAAAGCTTCTGGTAGAGCTTGAATTAAACCTCGATCGACGTCGCTTCAAATTAAGGTATTATTCCTGTAATAGGTAGATATATGCGATAAAACCCAAGTCGAGAAGGAAACTCGCAGCAGCAACTCCGGACTCAAACATTAGATAGCTGATCAGTGTTGAAAGTATCAAGAGAACGATTATCTCTAGCCAACCTGACCTAATACGTGTTAGATAGTGTCTTAGATTAATTACAGTAATACTAAGGAAGACAAACATTCCAAACATAAACAGGACTTCAAACCCTATTGGAAGAAATGGGTTGATATCTTCCAGTGCATCAACAGGATTCTCCTCAGATAAACTCGACCAAGCCCAGAATAATAGACCGAGAATTATGAAAACACTACTCAGTATCACAGTCACAATTGTTGAACGAATGATTTCCTCACGGGCTGGTACTTCATCACTCACTGTAGTTCACACCGACCTTGGCTTCGTCGACTCTTATGTTTCACACTTAAAGATACCGACATCTTCACGATTGTACTCAGTGGTTATGTTTGTGTCCTTCTTGAGATTCAATTAACAAGTCTCGCGTTGTGGGTATAGGAAGGTCTGTAATTTCTGGGATTTCTTCAGGTCCTGTTTTCTCCCTCATCCTCTTAATTTGGATTGCTAATACATATGACAGAGCAGCAAGTATACCTGCGATTGCACTTGGTGATGCTTGAATTGTGAAGGAGGAAATCAAACCTAAGATTTCCGCAAGAAGGGCAATAACAAACACACTGATGATGACTCCACGAACAGATTTAACAATCTCATTCGATGCTGCAGCGGGAGCGACCATAATTGCATAAACGAGGATTGCTCCAACAGCCTTTGTTGCAAAGGCAATCGCCAACGCAGATGTAATGAGCATCAGATAGTGATATCCTCGAGAGTTCAATCCATGAGCAGTCGCACCTTCCATGTCCACACTAACATAAACAAACTCTTTGTTGAATAAAATTGTAAGGAAAAGAAGGGACGCAGCTGTTGTCGCTAGTAATGTCAGATCGAGATTATCAAGCAGTAGAATATCACCAATAAGATAGCCCCAAATTTGAGGGACCTCAGTAGGAGGAATATAGTACATTAGCAATACTGCAATACTCATTGAGAGAGCAAAAGAAACGCCAACGGCAACTTCCATCTTTTGAGCAATTCCTTTCTCTCCAGCATATCCTGTAATGACTGCAACAAACACGCTAAACAGGAGTGCTCCAATGATTGGGTCGAACCAAGGCACCAATCCAGTATGTTGAAGAAAGAGCCCTAATGCTGCACCACCTAAGGCGGCATGCGCAACTCCAGAGGTCATGAAAGAGAGTCCACGAAAGACGAGAAAAGTTCCACTAGATGCCGCTACGATAGCCACGAGAAAAGCCCCGAGAATTGCACGTTGTACAAATGGTGCCGAAAGAATTGCAATAATCGCATCAATCATGTCGATCAACCCCTGTATCGTGGGTTACACAATATCTATGACCTGCGTATTCAACAACTTTGGCAGATGGCCCATATACTCTAACCAGCAAATCAGGATCCATCATATCGCAAGGAGTCCCAACCCCTACGATAGTGTTCTTTAGTAGTAAGACATCCCTAACAAATGTATGAATTGGGTTTAAGTCATGAGTGACCATTACAATGTTTATGTTGTTCTCTTTGTGATACTCGCCCAATGCTTCGACAATCAAAGATTGACTCTCTGCATCTGTTCCTGCAAGGGGCTCATCAAGTATTAGAAGTGGTCCATCACTTGCAAGTGCTCTTGCCACCAATACTCGTTGCCTTTGTCCTCCAGATAATTCATTGAATGGACGATCCCATAGCTCGTCCATATTGACTTTCTTCAGTGCCGCCTTTGCCATTGTCTTGTCTTTTGAACTTGCGAATCTTGGAGGAGATTTCTTCAGTAACCTGCCCATCAATGCAATATCTTTCACTTTCATGGGTACAGTAAGTTCAATCCTGTCCCTCTGGGGAACATAACGAACTAGTTTGCGAATCTTGTTACTCTCAGAAACAGTATCATAGCCCATCACTCGCATACTACCTTTAACCGGAGTTAGCATACCCAATGCAGTCTTCAATAGTGTGCTCTTTCCTGATCCATTGGGTCCTACAATAGCCATGAAAGTTGGTGCTTTGACCTTGAAAGTGATATTATGTAATGCAATCTCGCCACCAGGGTAACGTACAGCAAGATTTTCAGCATCAAATAATAATGGTTCTTGCAAAGGAACATCCTCCAAATTGTCGCTAATAGATAATCCTAATGCGACGGCATTATTAGGATGGTGGTACTGCTTAATTATACCTCGGAAGTGACAATATGAGAGCGGCCTCTCTTATGATAATCGGATTACTTCTCTTCTCAAGTGGGATATATGCATCAATTCCAAATGTTGATGCTCAAGACGAGCCTGTACTCCATGTTGCTGCTTCTGTAGCTCCTCTCGGTGGGATTGTCAATATTATAGGACAGAGGCTTGTAGAAACCTACATCCTTCTACCTGAGGGTGTTGAACCTCATGCCGCTCAACTTCCTCAAGTAGCAATTGATGCAGCAGCTTCAGCAGACCTGCTAGTACTAACAGGTCATTTCACATGGGAAGAAGATTTAGTGAATCAGACTTCAGCACCGTATATCAATCTACATGACTACGAAGAATTCGGATTAGAATTGTCCCCAATCCCTGGAGGTCAAACTAGTGATGAAAACCACAATCACGAAGATGGAAATTTGCATTCATATTGGCTGCTTCCGAAGAATGCAATAGCAATTGCCAACGCTACTCAAGATGCCTTTGATGCTCTTGCACCAAATTATTCAGATTTCTGGCATTCGGCTTTTACTCAATTTGTTGAGGATGTTCATGGGTTTGAGGATGTGGTGAATCAGATTGACACTGACTATCAGTTCTCTGATCTGACTGCTGTTGTTGTATTTCCAGCAGAGGCATACATCGCAGAAGCATTTGGGATTGAAGTCAGGTCTGTTCTTCAGCAGGGGGATAATGTCTTCATATCGGGAGCTGAGTTAGTAGATGTACAAACAGCCTTAGTTAATGGAAGTATTGACATCATTATCGGTTCAGATATCGCTAGGCTTCAGGCAGGAGGTGAGTTTGCTATTCAGCTTGCTGAAGATACAGGATCGAGAGTAATCTGGTGGCGTGCAATCTTCTCTTCTGGACTGTCAGATTACTTATCGCTTATGTCATATAATTTGGGTGTGCTTGTTGCATCATTGGATGCTACTGAAGTAAGTGGGATTGGAAACACTACCAACTACCTTTTGATTGGTGTTAGTGGTTTTCTTGCGGTGGTTGTTTTAGTTGAAACATTTCTCATAGCCCAACGTATAAGAAAAGAAGAATAGCTAGACTCTAATGTCGGTACCAAGCCGCATATTGTAAACCTGAAACTCTAATTCTGTTAGCTCGTCTTGAAGTATGCGATATTTCTTGTCGAATTCTTCTTGACCAATAGACCCTGCTTTCTTCTCTCTAACCAATTCTTTGAGTGCTTTCTGACGCTCCTTAATTTTAGCTTTTAGGACCTCCCATTCTTCACGGTGTCCCGCCATTGTTGAACCCCAACTCTTACTTGATGATTGGTCCTGTTCAAGATTTGATACCGTTTCAT
>JAEORG010000315.1 GCA_016841005.1 Candidatus Thorarchaeota archaeon
TCACTAGCAGGGACATACTCATTTCTATCAGCAAGCAAGCTATCCACCTATCAGCTCCGAAATAAACCCTCGATAAATACCCTCTCAAATGGACAATTTCTTTTTACCGACAAAATCAAAAGAAGACCATACTGAGAATGATTTGGATTCCTAAAATGTGGTGGTAGGAAGATGGGGTTTGATATCAACGGTATAAAACCAATCAATGAGAAAGGTGTCTATTTTACCAACAATGTCTGGTGGTGGAGACCCCTCTGGTGGACGATTTGCAAACATACTCCTGAACTTACACAGCATGAGCGACAGAAAGGTCAGTATAACGATGGACTTGTAATAGATGGTGATAAGCACGCGGCTATTGTTCGAACTTTAAAATGGCTAATCAAAGAAAAGCCTCGACGTGATGAATTTGCCTCAGTCGACGCGGATTATGGAAAATTAGGGGATATATCAATGCGAGAATTAGATGCAAGGACGTTTGGGCAAGAGTATAGATTCCATTGGGATAATGTCCAATCATTTCTCGAATTTTGCGAGGGAAATCAAGGATTCAAGATTAACTGAGATTGGCAATAAGAAAAGACAAAAGGTACCAATGCTCCCTCTCTTAGGGAGGTTTGGATGGGTGGAACCCATCGGTACAATTACCGTTTATCTACCCTATATGGATGAAGAAACAAAGGCAATCATTACAGATATTATGAACTCCGTTCAGGATTTCCGCGAGTTTGTGATTGCCTTAGTTGATAGAGTGTGTCAGGTGAAATCTCCCGACCTCTGTGTATACTTTGCCGTCCACTTTGCAGCCCTCCTATTCGATTTCAAGTCCCTCGACAGAATTGCTAAGGACTACGGTAAACTTCCTATAATTCGGCCAAATCTCTTCTATGGAAGTTCAGTTCAAGGTAGACAGGAGGATTTAGGAAGAGCCCGAAATGCTGCAGATGAGGTACTATCTTCAAAGCCCGATGACTGGTTAGCTTTGGAGATGCGGCTCATCAAACTTGAAGCTGAGAATACCGAGTATCCAACACAAGTGTTCGATTCGTCAACTCTTGATGCAATAATGGATACTCTAGAAACCAAACCAGAATTCGATTTTACTCTGTCAAGAGTCTATGACTCACTCACAATACCAGCTATTAGAGATGGGAATATTGAGAAAGCACTAGAGTATAACCAAATGGCTATAGACAGTGCAGAGTCTCACAATGATTTGAATAGACTTGCCCACCTATTACGAACACGCGCAGGAATTCTCCAGGCATCAGATCGAGTCGAATCACAAAAACTGTTGCATCGATCTAGAGACCTTATGGAATCGATGGGTGATATGGCTGGAGTAGCAGATATCCTGTTCCTTCTGAGCAAATTGGAATCAATACAAGGATTCTATGATCAAGCGATAGAACACAACCTGGAAGCAGTGAGTATCTGGGAGCGGATAGGAATGCCTACTGGGCTTTCATCTCTGACTCTCTCTACTCTCTACAATGTCACACACAATAGCGATGCAGGGTTTGAATGGGCAAAGATGGCAGAAAATGAATTGGCAAATAGACCAATGTTGCAACCTCGAGCTATACTCAATCAAGCTTGGTCTCTTGCATTACAACATAAACTGGAGGAAGCAAGAGAGCTCTTGGATGGTGAAAGAGACCCTATCCTAAAGTCTGGTTTAGAGGGTAACTTGGGGTGGTTGTACTTCATTACCAGTGTTATTGAAGAAGAGGAACAGGATTATTTCTCAGCTGGGAATAACGTTGAGGAATCTATGGACATCTACGAGAGAAGTGGGGGGTTTGTGAGCTTCTACATATGTCTACATCATCGTGCATTGATTGAAACTAAAGAAGCAGAATCTGCAGAACCATTAGGCCCGTGGCTTTCATTACTCGAAGAGAAGGCGCGTGAAGAAAATCTCCCTGGAATCCTTGCACAAGCTCTCTTTCTAAAAGCGAACATAAATGCTGCATATGGGGATAGCGAGGAATTCTATGCAATTGCAGAAGAGGCAGCTTTACTCGTCAACGAGTATAATCTCGAATTCATAAGGTCAGCTCTAAATCGCTTGATAAGCAAAGACCAGTAGACTTGATGGTTCTTTCATCCTTCTGGTTTGCATAATGGGCAATCACAATCTTTCGGATGGTCAGTGGGAGCGCCTGTAAGTGGACCAGGAGTATATGTAGATGTTACATCTGTTGAGGGGATACGTCCTGTTAAAATATCAGGATTATCTGATGGGTGGTTCCATAATGGTTCAGGTGTCTGACGACTTGGGATACCATCTGGATTGTCGGATGGATGGTTCCAAAGAGGATCAACCGACGGTTCAGGAAGTCCATCAGGGTTATCAGAAGGATGGTTCCAGAGTGGTTCTGGTGAGGGTCTCCGGAATCCATCTGGATTATCAGAGGGATGGTTCCACAAAGGTTCTGGTTCTGGCCCAACGGGTATGCCATCAGGATTGTCAGATGGATGATTCCATTGTGGCGTTCTTCTTAGTTCTGGGAGCCCGTCTGGGTTGTCACTGGGGTGATTCCACAGGGGATCACGCGACAGTGGAGGCATGCCATCTGGATTATCAGATGGATGATTCCATAATGGATCTTGAACTGGTTCTGGTAAGCCATCAGGATTATCGGAAGGATGGTTCCACAATGGCTCTGGAGTTTTTGGAGCTCCACTGCCATCAGGATTGTCAGAAGGATGATTCCACAGTGGTTTTTGGCTAGGTTTTGGAAGACCGTCCGGATTATCTGAAGGATGATTCCATAATGGTTCTGGGCCGGTCCTTCTGAAACCATCTGGATTGTCAGAAGGATGATTCCATAAAGGCTCTGGTCCGGGAGGTCGTGGAGAAACATCAGGATTGTCCGATGGATGATTCCATAGTGGATCTCGAGACATCGAAGTACCTATATCTGGATTATCGGAAGGATGGTTCCATAATGGTTCTGGACCGGATTCCATTCCGACTTCGTATTCCCTTCTTCTATAAAACCTAACAAATAATTGAAACACTCCGAATCCAGAGATAATAGCAAGTCCCCCTATGAGTGCGGTTGTAAAAATTAAAGGTACTGGTAGACCATTATCATTACCACCAGTGTTAGGTTGTGTGTAAGCTAGTTGATATCCAAAGAGAAATCCTTCGTCTCCACCTGCATATGTACTCTGCCCCGTTGACGGGAAGTCATTCGATCGTGTAAAGCCACAGACATATGTTGTATTCGAAGAATCAACCGTCATGGCCATGACTTGATCGCTCTCAGTGCCTCCAACATATCTAGAGTCCAAAAGTTGATCTATATTCATCTTTAACACAAATGCATCCTGTAAACCATTATACATTCCAGAAGATACAGTGACAGGGAAATCTGATGAAGAAGTCGTCCCTGCAATGAAAACTATTCCATTCTCATCTACAACCACACTATTTCCTTCATCACTACCGCTACCCCCAATGAACGAAGAATAGAGTAATTCATTTCCATCATCTGAGATGACTGAGAGGAAACAATCATCTCCTCCATTGTGTGTTGAATCATATGCATTGACTTCGACTATCGGGTATCTGATGTTTCCATGTTCGGATGATTGTGTCTTTCCTGTGACATAGGCATTTCCGTCATTATCAGTTGATATCGACATGCCAATGTCGCGTTCATCCCCACCAATATAAGTCGCATATATCACAGTCCATGAAGTAGAATTGATTTTCATTACAAACGCATCAGAATCTCCACTTGGAACCGTATACAGGGCATTTGTTAACACAAAGCTTCCATATGTATATCCGGTTACGAGAATGTTCCCTTCAGCATCTATGGTTATGTCCTTCACATCCTCGTCTGATGTGCCGCCAATATAGCTGCTGAATAAAATATCATCACCTGTTGCAGAAAGGCATGTCACAAAACCGTCATGTGTCCCAATACCTTCATGTATGTCATCAAACGCATTCGCTGTTGGAAAATCTGTTGAGCTGGTCTGCCCTCCAATATACATGTTGCCGTTATTGTCTACTGCAATCGAGCGCCCAATCTCTCCTTCGAATGCTCCGAGATAAGTGGAGTAGTCTAACAACCCAGAGGAATTCAATCTTACAACGAAAACATCACCTTCATAGGCGTTGTATCCACCCCGTAGGATTGTAGAATTGTACTCAAATGAGTATAGGGGGTTGAGTGTAGGAAAGTCATCACTTCGTGTATACCCCGTTACATAGACGTTCCCACTATCATCAACTGTGATGTCTTCTGCATAATCATCTGCCGTATATGGGGTTAGTGAAGTCTCATTCCCTCCAATATATGTGGAGTAAACAATTGCACCAGTTGAGTCAAGCATTGTAATGAATGCATCAACTGCACCCTGGTAATCATAGAGCTGGTTCACAAGTGGGAAGTTGGATGAAAATGAGTAGCCAGCGACATACAGATTTCCAGCACTATCACGTGCGATTCCATTGGCATGGTCATTACCAGAACCTCCTAAGAATCTTGAGAGATGTGGGGTAGTGACTTGTTGCATTTGAATTTGCTCTAGAGTTTCGTCTTCCAACATGAAGAGGATGTCTTTATTATTCTCATAGGAGTCAAGTTTCCGTTCAACATTCGTGAATCCTTCTAGATTTAGTACTAGTTCATCGAGCTTAGAAACATCTATGGTTTCTCCAACCTTTAATTCGCATGCAAGTCCTTGAGGAGAATAAGATATGGATAGACAAACATTAGGAATAATCTCATTGTAGTTGATACTTGAAAAACTCCTTACACCTGTGAAAGTCCCTCTATTTCCCAGATAGTAATTTGTAATTGAGCTCAATTGTGATTCCGGTTCAATCAATATTTCTTCATTTGGTTCAAACTTCAATAGATCAGTTCTGACCATATTTCGAGACCAAAATGAAATCCTATTGCTACATAACCCAATGTATCCGCCAGCGACCTCACAATAGTATTTCACATCAGTATGCCCAAATTGTCCCAAGTTTTCTAGAAACGAGTCATTAGAAGTACTATCAACAGAATCTGGTTGGACATTTTCATTAGTTCTATCGTCTGCATTAACGGTATTTGGTGCAAATATCATCAGAGTGAACAGCATCAAGAAGAGCCAAAGTTTCATCAATCGCGGTTTATTCATTCATCATCAACCTCCTTTAGGTCATCGTCATCCATCGAACCTCTAGCTTCCAACCACTGTTTTACCTCACTTGAGTTAGGGACTTTAATGAGTTCATGCAGAGAATACAGGGCTTGGTTCTCAATCTGAGTTAGTTCGTATTCTTCTTTAACAAGTATATCAACAGATAGAGTTTCAATATCACCTTGAGAAAAGCCACGCTCTAGCAGCAAAGGTTTAACTTTCTCCTCTAGTAGATTTTCAATACTTTCAAGTTTCTCCACATCACTAAGACCTTCGAGTTGGGACTCTTGGTGATGCCTTGGTAAGATCTCCTCATCTTTTCCTCCTCGGATATCATCCGATAGCGCTTCCAACGCGCTTCTTGTTTCATCCTCATCGATTTCTGGTTCCTCTTCCTCTACTGGCTTCTTTCTTTGAATGATGAAATATATCATGGGTATTGATACGATCACAATCGCTGCAGCACCAATCCAAATTGCGTTATAGAGAATAAGTTCTGCGAGGGGTACATTTGCATCCAATGGATCAAATCCGTTTGCTACCTCCCATCCGTCTCGGATTGAATCAGAATCATTATCCGGATTTCTAGGATCAGTTCCATGAAGATACTCGTCAACATTTGATAGATCATCGGAGTCTTCATCTCTGAATGAATCATCTACTAAGGGATTAAGACCGTAGAAAACCTCCCAACCATCGGGCATGATATCTGCATCAGAATCCGGATTCGTTCTATTAGTTCGAGCTAATGTTTCCTGGTATTCCAAAAGCGAATCCCCATCCATATCGCCTGTATCATATAGAGATACAAGAAAAGCGTCCCAACTACTCTGAGAGTAATCTGCTTGATAGGCGTTGTCAGTCACTGGAAAGTCTGGTGACTTTGTCATTCCACAAAAGACAATGTTGTCCTTTTCATCAAGTACAATTCGCCAGCAATCCTCGTTGAATTCTCCACCTAGAAATGAGCTAAATAACAAGGAATCAAGTTCTGTATCAAACTTGGTAATAAAACAATCAAAGTAACTCGAAGGATCTTCTTCTCCAAGGACCACATCATCAAAGGCACCCATCAACGGATAATCATTGGAATTTGTGCCCCCACAAATAAAGACACAATCCCAAGCATCAACAATGATACCTCTCGGTTCTTCGTCGTCAACTCCTCCTATAAAAGAAGAATATAGAACTTGCTGGAGGTTTGGAGTGAGTTTCTGAAGGAAAACATCCCTACCATTTTGATATTCATCATTGTACGCATTCAGAGTGATGAAATCATCAGATTGAGTCCAGCCTGTAACAAAGATGTTGCCATCGGAATCGATTGCAGTAAAGGAACCGTAATCACTCTCGCTACCACCAACGTACGTAGATGCAATAATTTGACCTCCATCTAAAGAATAAGTTGTGACAAACGCATCATCGGATCCATTCAGTGTAGTATCATATGCATTATGAGTGCAATAGAAATCTGTTGAAGTAGTGTGACCAGTAACAATAATTTCGTTGTTTTTACCTAAGATTATATCATTTCCAACTTCTGTACCTTCGCCTCCCAGATAACTCGAAAACAATACCTCAGTTCCATCATTGTTAAGTTTGAGTATGAATGCATCAGTAGAACCATTTAGTGTATCATCAATTCCTGATACAATGTTAAAATCATCTGATGATGTGCTGCCTGTCACATACACATTTCCATCTGAATCTACTGAGAGTGAGATTGCCTCATCATCACCTGATCCCCCGATATATGTAGTGTAGATCATTTCATTATTCCATGGATCGAATTTCATGATAAACGCGTCTTTGCCACCATTAATTGTGTTATCATAGGCACCTGTAGTAGCTAGATCGGAGGAGTAAGTTGACCCAACTATGTATACATACCCCTCAACATCTACCTCCATCTGAATACCAAAATCAGTATCATTGCCTCCAAGGAATGAACAATACTGATATTGAGAACCATCGCGACTCATGATAATCAGAATCATATCTGAAAGACCCCCTTGGAAGGTATCCTGATATGGATCAACCAGTGGCCAGAAATGAGTTGTAGTCCAGATGAGACAGTAAATATTCCCTTCAGGTCCGATACATGTATCAGCTCCCCGGTCATCGACTGATAACAGAATATCTCCACCAAAGAATGTCGAGTAGAATATTGAGTCTGATACCGCATCCTGAGAGAGATCGAATTTGTGTACTGATCCTATATTGAACTGCGCAATACTTGCAGCTTGACTGGCAGGTCCTACAAATAAAAGGAAGAGAACTAGTCCTAGATTTCCAGCCTTCAATTACTTCTCCTCAATACTCTTTCCTCGATCTCCTCCATTTTGCTATGCATTCAGTTGCTTAAAAAACTAAGTTATACTTCTAAAACCTGGAAATCCGATATGTATACTTAATTAGAACTATTCCATACAATCGTTAACAATATTTACTGATTTTTGAGAAGATTTATACCTTAGAAGTGTTAAGAGAAATGTTAGCTTCGCTTTGTGCGTAGACTTGGGTGAGGAAGAGTCTGAATACACCGGTTGAACAAACTAGTGTGTATTAGTTCTTATTTCTCGTCCAATCATAAGATGTCAGATTGATTGATGGGTAAATCAATCAAGGGAACTTCTATCTCTTCGACACTGAAGCGTGATCCCCAAGGAGGAGTGCCAGAATGGGCTGCGTGGAATCAAATCAGAAGAGAGTCCCAGTATTCATAGTGACCGTGTTTTTGACGATATCAATGTGCTCAATCACACCTGTTACTGCACAAGCAGAATGGACTGAGGATGATTGGATAGGTCCATACATTGATACAATCAGATATGTAGTCGTGGATAAGAACCATTCACTTGCAGGTGAACTCACAAGTCAACCTGTGTATGCACTAATTGACGATGAAATCGACTTGATGTCAACTCAGGCGTATCTAGTACCAGATCGTACTGCTCTTTTTGAGGCTTCAAATGTTGAGATGGTAAAATTCCAACGTTCAGGAGTTTATATGATTAATCTCAATTGTTACAGATGGCCATTGAATATCTCTGGTTTCCGAAAGGCTCTAAATCTGGCATTGGACAAGACCACTATTGCTTCACTACAGGGCTTATGGCCCCGTGATGCTCCTCTTATGGCGGCACACCCAGATTCAATTGAAGATGAGATGGGCCATCATTATTACGACCCAGAAGTTGCGGAAGGCAATGCACTTCTTGATACTCTAGGATTCATTGATGTTGACCACGATGGTTGGAGAGAAGGTCCTGGTGGAATTGAAATACCTCCGATTGAAGTGAAGTTCTACCGTTTGGTCGGAGGTGGTCCTCTACTTGAGGATGCAGCAAATTTGACGGTAGAAGCCTTTCATAACCTAAACATCAGCGCATATACTACTCGAACATATTCCTTTGAGGAATCCCAAGGTATTTACAGTTCATATGATTTTGATGCAATAATATATGCTAACTATATCAACCATATCTGGTTGGATTCGTGGGCTCGTGCCTGGGGACAAGATTACACAGACTGGATGAATGCTACATTTCATGATGCGGTTGACACCATATGTCACTCGTTTGACCCTAATGAAATATCTGAGGCATTAAGAACATTCCAGTATCTATTTGTTGAAGAGGCTGCAGATATCCCCTATATGCAAGCTCCCTTATTTACGGCATATCGAACTGACCGTTTTGGAGGTTTTGTTGAACATGCAGTAGCGGGAACACACAGCTTCTTTACTGGTCTCAAAGTTTATAATTTAACTAGTGAAACCCATTTAGGAGGAACCCTAAGAGTAGGTGTTCTATTCGATGGAATGAGCCTATCGTCATTCACACGACCTCAGACTAACGATGCGGGGATAACATCTTCAGACGACACAATGGAATTCATGCATGATTCACTTGCACGCATAGACCCTGATTTGAATGTAATAAACTGGTTAGCGAAAGATTATACAATTGAGAATCATGATGATGACTCAAATATTCCTCCTGGTTTTACTCGATATACTGTCAATATCATAGACAACGCAACATGGAGTGATGGGCTTCCTCTTACCGCTGCGGATGTATCGTATAGTGTCAACTGGTTTTATGACAATAGTGATACAGCTCGATATTATTTGTCAAATCTTAAGCGTTGTGTGGCAAAAACTGACACACAATTGGAGTTGTTGTTTGATGGTGAGTCCTATTGGTATTGGCATGATTTCTGTTTTATTCCAATAATCCCCAAGCATGTGCCAAATCAATATCCTCCTGAACTTGATGGATATATTTCTCCTGAAGATTTCAACAATGGCTTGGTCACTTCTGGACCATTTATGTCATCCGAGTGGGTGGAGGGTCAGTATATTGAGCTAGTACAAAATCCGTATTACTGGAAGAATCCACGAAACATTGTCAATGATACAGATACCACCAGTACAACTGATACAACAACGCCTGACTTCACATTACCTCTCGTTGCGGGTGTAATCGGAGCAGCTGCAGTTATAGTAGTTGGTGGAGTAGTAATTGTAAAGAAAACATGAGTTTACAGGTGCAAGCTACTCTGGAGTGGTAGAATCGAGCTTCACTCCATTCTCTTTCTTTACACGACGAGTTATCACTAACAGAACTACTAACTAATACTCACAAAATAAGGCATTTAGTAACACTTCAATAGCAAAGAAGTTCTAATGTTCAGAAAGGTGGAGAGCTGATGAATGAAGACGATTTCAGGAAATACTTGAAAAAATCAGGAAGGAAAAGTACTGCAATTGATCAGATTACAGAATATACACAAGAGTTTGAGAAATTCTTTACACATCGAGATCCATCATCACAAATTGATGAAATATCAATATTAGATCTTGAGGATTTTATTGCAGAGATAGAATCAGAGCCAAAAAGCTCTGCCTATAAGCACCTCTGGGCATTATGGTATTTCTTTGATTTTTTGGGAAAAGAGGATATTATGAAGGCTGCAAAGGAGATGCGATCAGAAGGAATAAAGCGTCTTCCATTCAAGCTGGAGAAGTTCATGGATGTGAATGAAGAGCATATTGCTGCTTTGAAGAAGCATGGAATAGAAAATGTGAAACAGATGTTGGAAAGAGGAAAGACCCCTACACTTCGACATGAACTAGCTAAGAAGACAGGTGTTCCACTTGAGTATATACTGGAGCTTGTCCAATTATCTGATCTGACTAGAATCGGTGCCTTACGTTCAGTTCGAGCAAGATTATATCACAACGCAGGTATCGTAGCTCCTTCACACTTGGCAGAATGGGACCCAAAGGAATTGAGGAATATGCTACTCGGATTCGTTGAGGAAACAGGTTTTCAGGGAATTGCACCACTTCCAAAAGAAGTAGAAAATGCAGTTGATGCAGCAAAGAAGCTAAAACCAATTGTGGAATATTGAGCTGATCAATATTGAAGTATGAAATTGTCAAAGCACGAAGTTTACTATCAAAGCCAATCTATGGTGACAGCTGGTTCCATATCAATCGATCTTTGAATTCTTACCGCGGTTGTGAATTTGCTTGCTCTTATTGCGATGGACGTTCTGAGTATTACTATGTTGATAATTTCGAATCTCATATCCGTATCAAGGAGAATGCTCCAGATATCTTAAGAAAAGAACTCGAGAGAGAAGGATTTACTTCTAGGTCCAAATTAAAGTCTGAAACACTCTGGTCATTTCTTGACGATGAAGATGCAAAACGTCTTGCTCTAAAGACACCAAGAAGGCAAGTCATAGGGGTCTGTGGTGGTGTTTCGGATGGATACCAACAAGCTGAAGCTGAGCACAATGTCACACGAAGAAACTTGGAAGTCCTGCACGATTTTGGTATGCCTGTTTTTGTATTGACAAAGTCAAACTTAGTTACTAGAGACATTGATGTACTTGAGCAGATACATGAACGGGCGTTTGCGAATGTCACTTTCACAATTACAACCTTTGACCCAAAAATAAAGAAGATACTAGAACCAAAATCTGCCTCAACTGCTGATAGATTTGAAGCATTGAGAGAAATTAGGAAACGTGGATTATTTGGTGGCGTGATGGCAACTCCTATTATTCCGAGTATTGGAAATAATGATGAAAACATGTATGCATTAGCCAAAGAAGCAAAGCAAGTTGGAGCACAATACATACTCTTTGCAGGAATGACACTGAAACCTGGAAGGCAAAAAGAACATTTCTTTAGAATCGTAAAGAACCATTTCCCAGAACATTTCGAAAATATACGAGAAATCTATGCTAAAAACGATAGGTATGGCCATGCAGATTACAGCAAAGTATCAATCCGTTCAATGATTAGAGGATATAAAATCTGTAAAGACGTGGGTATCAGTCCGAGAACAATACGGCATAATCTTCCATTCGAACATGAAATCAATACCAAAGTTCTTGGAGGTCTCTTAGATATCGTTTTCTACCAACAATATCTCCTCGGACTGCCTTGGAACAAGAGTAAGAGAATTCAGGAGATAGCAATCAGAATTGAGAAAGGAGTAGAGAATCTTCAGGAGTTACAGGAACAGGATGCTCTAAAGGGGAGACTACTCTTGGATGAGGTCTCTGAACCTATTGTTGAACAACTAATGGACACAGGAACATGTGACCATTTGAGATGGATTGAATCAATAATAGATGAGGAAATCGAGAAACTCAACATCTAGAGAATACGGAAGCCTCATATCATAGAATATAATGGCGAAACTAGGTGTGCGATGTTGAGGGACTTGACTGAGAGAGCACTCACTACTTGTAGTAATGATGGGGCATCTTATGCTGATATCAGGATTGTAACGGTGAAGGACCAAGATATTACCATCAAGAATGGAAATATCGATGTACTTAATCTTACGACAATAAAGGGATTCGGAATACGAGTTATCGCGAATGGAGGATGGGGTTTCGCGGGATCTTATGATGTAAACAAGGATGAGATTAACAGAGTTGCCAAACTTGCAGTGCGAATTGGAAAAGCATCAGGTTCAACGAGGAAAACTCCAGTAAGATTAGTTGAGGAAAAGCCTGCAGTAGCATCGTATGAAACCAATGTGAAAAAGGATCCTTTCTCAGTACCAGTCGAAGAAAAGTTAGATGTTCTTGAAACAGCTGAGAATCGACTTAGTGAAGGTGGAGATCTTATCAAAGTCAGTCAATCTGACTACCGTGCACATCAAGAGGACAAGATATTCGCAAGTCTGGAAGGGGCTTACATACAGCAGAAGATTGTGTTCTGTGGTGGAGGAATGTCAGTTAGAGCTGCTGCACCAGGAATACCTCCTCAGTTTCGGTCTTATCCTGGTTCATTTAGGGGAGATTTTTCAACTAGAGGCCATGAATATTTTGAAGGACTCGATCTACTAGGAAATGTGGATAAAACAATAAACGAAGTTATTGAACTTACTAAAGCAGAGGCATGTCCGACGAAAAGATCAACTCTCCTTTTAGATGGTCATCAACTAGAACTTCAAATTCATGAGAGTTGTGGGCATCCAACTGAACTTGACAGAGCTTTGGGTACTGAAGCTGCATATGCAGGTACCAGTTTCATGACACCAGATCAATTAGGAGAACTCCGGTACGGTAGCGAGCATGTCACTATGACATCAGATTGTACATTGGAAGGAGGACTCGGAACTTATGGATATGATGACGAAGGTGTAAAAGCAAAGCGAGTTGAACTTGTGAAGGACGGATTATTTATCGGTTATCAATCATCAAGAGAGACAGCCGCTCTCCTAGGTCTTGAGTATAGTTCTGCAGGGATGCGAGCAGATAGTCCCCAAAGAATTCCGTTAATCCGGATGGTGAATATCAACCTAGAGCCAAATGGGTGGAAGCGTGACGAGATCATTGAGGATACCAAAGATGGTATTTTGATGTCAACTAATAGAAGCTGGAGTATCGATGACAAGCGACTGAATTTTCAATTCGGAACTGAAATCTCATGGGAAATAAAGAATGGAGAGATAACTCGAATCCTGAGAAATCCCACCTATACAGGAATAACTCCCGAATTTTGGGGAAGCTTAGATGCTTCCTCAGAAGACGATTGGCGACTCTGGGGGACTCCAAATTGTGGAAAAGGACAACCTGCTCAGGTTATGTATGTTGGACACGGATGTGGGACAGCTAGATTCCATAATGTACGAGTTGGTATTGATAGGGGAGGGAACTAAATGGAATCAAACAAAAGTATTCTTTTCGAAAAAGCAAGTCTGATTATTAAAGAGGCTGAGAAGCTTGGAGCAACACAGTCTCAAGTTACCATTACTCTTGCTGACACAGCTTTGACCCGGTTGGCAAATAGTATCATTGATCAGAACGTGGCGGATCGTCGTTCATTAGTTTCCATTGTGCTCTACTTCAATCAGAGAAAGGGAACTGTAGCAGTTGAGGTATTTGATGACGGTGCTCTACGAGAAGCAACTGAATCAGCGGCTAAAATTGCTAAGGTTTCTCCAGAAAATAAAGATTTCAAATCACTACCAAAACCTCTTCCATACTCGGATAAGTTGAAAGATGTCGATTTGGTTGATATCTCAACCGTGAAAGCCACACCAGAGAAGAGAGCAGAGTATTCAGA
>JAEORG010000032.1 GCA_016841005.1 Candidatus Thorarchaeota archaeon
AAAGAGGCTCGCATGGACTTTCAATCAACACGTCTCATTCCAAAGTGGGTGGCTGAGTAAGATTTCCAGGTAAGGCTAGTTATGGTGGTGTGAACAGAAACCCTACTACTAACTGCAAATTTCACATGATGAAATGCACTGAGACTCATCCTACCCACTCTATTTCTTTTTTTAAACGATGTTTTATGATTCGCACATCATAATTGAATATATAGTAGGAAAACGCTAAGGCGTGAGAAGAATTCATTTCAATCTCTTATACTGAATAATGACGATAGCTGCGATACCGATGATTCCAACTCCAATGATGAGATAAGGAATTAGACCTGCGTACGTTGAGGGTTCTACGAGTGAGATATTCTCCAGATTCATGATATAGAAACGATAATGAAGTGTACCAGCTATTTCAGGAGTGAATGGATTCTCTGTGAGCCAATCTTCAATTGTAAACCCATCTACTGCATATCCTGAATGATTCAGGAATATCCTATTTCGCGGCATTGTTGACCACGCATCCTCAGGAACATCATCCTCTGAGTATAGGCTGGTATTAGCTTCGGTCAGATGACTTCCCCAAAATTGGAGCACTTTGTCATTGTAATTCTCACTTGTTGAATGAACACCAATTGTAAGATTATATTGGGGACTGGGAAGAAGTGTGCCTTCACAGGTCACGACAACACGTGTTGCATCAATACTTGCTTCAATAGCTGCCGCTAATTCGTCTGCTGCGGGAAAGCCAGGACCGACAATCCAATCTATATGCACATCAAGAGTTGGCGAGTTTTCAGACCAATTATCAGACTTCCGTGGTTCTGAGAGCTCACTTGAGAGGTTGTCCAATATCTGCTCAGCATTGTAAAACAATGCTTGTAGTTGAGAGTAATCATATAATCTCAGAAACTCAGGAGTGTTTGACAAGCTACCCTCGAGTGCTTCAAGATTGTCCTGTTGAGAAGATGAGAGAGAAAATTCCTCGAAATAGTCGATTTCGTCTTGATATCGACCCCAGAGTTGCAGGGCTTGTGCATTGTTTATCAAATCCATATCAAATCTATCAAAGCAGGTAGTTTGTTGATACGCTGCCATAACTGACATACAGGAACTTGCTGCCAACCATCCGAACTCTGAGTGGATATCTGTCTGACCTACACAATGTCCCAATTCATGAATTACTGTAGTAGTAATATCTATTCTTGGGCTATCAGGATGCCCACCATAGAAGTAGGAATACACAGATCGACCATTAAGGCACCATGTATCAATTTCAGGGTATATAGAATCCAACCGACCGAGACCACCTACAGCTGCATCGTAGTAAGTCGACCAGAGTGTGTTGTGTTGAAGCATGATTAGCGCGGGAAGGACCATATCTGCACTATAGTATAGTGGATCTGAAGAGATAATATCATGAATAATTGTATCTGAACGATTCAGGAAGTCATCATCGATCATGACCCGCACATCTTGCGTCTTCTCACTCATCAGATCTGCAAACTCAGTTGCATTATCATAATTGAACCAGTATAACTTGGCAGTCCATTCTATAAGTGGGAATGCTTCATTCAAGCATGATTCAATTGTGTCTGTATTGATGATCCACTCGCGGACGTTTGATTCATCATATATTTCATTGAACCCATACATGACTACAAGCGGTACAAATGCTTCAAAGGGTGCATCAAAGTCCTTCACATAATCCACAGCTGAATAATTGCGGTCTATGTCGACATTATTCACAGGTCTCTCAAGGCGTCTTGTTGCATTCTCAAAGAGGTAGACCAGTTGCTCTACAAGCTCTGTATCATTCACTCCTTTTTCATAATCAGGCACTGGCCATCCATATATTGACTCAACCCAATCAGATAGCCAATTAAAGGCTCCAAAATCAAAGAAGTAATTTCTACTATCAGAGATGAATCCCCGGAGTGGTAGAGAATTAGGAGCATCAGTCAATGAGAAAAATGGGATCCATTCATCTTCATAGTTCAAGTCAGAGCTTGACCCTGTATACCAATATGATAATGGGGCATCTTCGTCCGAAACTATTGCTTGTTGTGCTGAAACTACGTTAAGCAAGAGCAACAGACTCAATATCGCGATAGTTGTGACCTTGAAATCATTCATGGGCATCACAAAATAGTGAGTGGACGCGATATATTATCAATAGGTTTGTAGCAATGATATCAGGTTCAGCTTTATGGAGTTGCTATGCTGGGTATACATGCGAATTCTCACCAATCTCTGGATTCTTGGAGATGCTCGAACTCAGAAGAGAAACGAATTGCAGGGTCCTACATTGCAGAGGATTCATATCAGAAAAAATCACATTGGTCTTTGATACGTGCGGCAATTGTTGCTCTGATTTCAAGCCTTAAAAGCAATCAATTTTCACGCTGCACAATGGCAACCACAAGCAGTTATTATTTCGAAAAGAAGAACCATTGGCTGAAATTTTATCGCAACATTATGGAGAATAAAAGAGTTCAACGCTCTGTGCTTCAAAAATATTTCACTCCTGAAAAAATAGAAGAACTGAAATCAGACATGCAGCAGCAATTTGAAGAGCTGTTGCCGCAAATCCCAGATTTTGGTAGAAAGAATATAAGCCAATTCTCAACAGACATGGTCAAGACTGCGCTTTCTTTAGCGTTTTATCGAGTCTTAAAAGAGGAAGGATTTCAACTTCCTGTTATCGGGCAGATAATCTTTGAAATTGGTGAGGCTTATTATGGAAGCATGAATCCAATAATGAAATTCATAATGCGCAGGTTTTACCTATCTTCATCTACTCATAGGAAGGCCAAAAAGGCGATAGAACAGAGGAAACTCCCTCTTGATCCTGAAGACTATCATTGTACTTTTGTTGAAGGTGACGAAGAGAATCTCCTTTTTGGTTTGGACTACACAAACTGTGCAGGTCTCCATTTCCTAAAACACCAGAATGCGTTAGAATTGGCACCATACCTTTGTTTGTGTGATTATCCAATTTACAGAGCAATCAATATTGGTTTTAATCGCAGTCAGAATCTTGCGATTGGTGGAACGGCATGCATGTTTCGCTGGTATCGTAATTATCCAACTGAGAAAGGCTGGCCGCCCGAAGAGGTGTCTGAGTACAAAGACTTCAAATTCAAGGAATAAAGCTCGATAAGAAAGCCAAGCAGATTAGTCCTAAGCTTTATTCCAATGATCAGCTCATTATTCTAATCGATTCATAGACCCAAGCTCAGAGCCTCTTAATGTGCTCCTCAGAGAATACTAATCAAACCGGAAGCGATTGAAGATTCTATTGGAATTTATATGCTAACCCATTGGTTCTCATGAGAATTGTTTGAATTTCCTGAGATATGTAAGGTCCAGAACCAATAGAAACGCTCCTTGGATAATAATTCCGTACCCATTTCCTATGAGAAATTCATCTTGCCCCAACAAAATAAGTGGTAGACCGATGATTGGGTAGATGAAATCCAGACCGATGCTAATAGTCAGTTCCCGTCTGATCTTTTCAAGAATGTGCTCTTTCCGTCTTAGTAGTACGAACGCGATAACAAGGTTAATCGAACCCCAGAGCATGGCTTCAAGGCCTATTCCTTGGAGTAGTAGATAAAAAGAGAAGAAGTACAATGCAAAACCAGTTATGATACTTGCCGTGCTCCAAATCAAGAGCGTATTTCCCAGAGTCTTATTGAGAGTCTCAATAGATGTCAAGAACTTCGCCTCCTAGAAGGCAACTTTCTATTCATATCTAAATTTGTCGTAATGGTTTCCAACTGCTTCGCAATTTTAAGAGGGATATTGTAGGTGTTTCACCAGAAAATAGGATAGAGACCAACTCGTTTGATTTGAATTCTATTTCGTGGTGTTGACCCATTCAAAGACAGATTTGCTATTTTCTTTCATTCTCTCGTTCTATGGAATCATTGGGCTGGCTATCCACTTATCATCAAAAGACAAGTAAGAATGGAAGAATCGAGTATCCACTGAAGAGTATGCCCATAAAATTGAGATAGAAATGAATGATACCAAGAGGCCACATACTACCAGTTCTACGGTATAGGAAGATGTAACCGATAGGAATGATGAACTGGATGATGAAAAACAGTTCAGTGAAAATAAACAAGTAATTGCTCTCCAGCAAAAACTTGGCCCAGAATAGAACATGAATCATACCTATCAACATGATATAGAGAGCTCCGCCTATGAACACCATTACCTTGCGTTTTCGTCCTTCCTTGTAGTATTCTGCAAAGGAGTCAAACGTATAGAGCCAGATCAACTGCTCGGAGAAAGCATTGATTGGTGCCCAGATAAGCAGTGTCAGAATCCAGCCGATGGGATTAAGAATCTCAAATCTGATTAAAGTGAACCAAGATATTATGACGAGGATAGTCTGAAGGATGAAAAGAACACCAAACAGTGGAGTAGCATAGCTCCTGAACTGCTCTCGTATCTTTCCTCTTTGGAACTTATAGTCAAGACTTCCACGGCGCCATCTCACAATAAGAATCGCAAAGATTCCATAGTAAATGAACATCGGAATGAGAGCACCTGTGAAGTCAAAGAGATATCCAGCAACTAAGGGCAGCACAAGTGCTGATGTAATTGCTAGTATGAGATCTAACGACTTGGGTTGATACTTTACAAAAACATAATCAGTAGTCAAAGAAAAACCCCACAAAATAATTAACAATAGTGAATATTTATTGTATATATGGTTTGCTATGTGAAACATTGATGCAATAGATCAGAAACGAATCGCTGGGACATAATGCGATATTCGATGCCTTGATAGAACCCTTTCCAATATTCGAGCGGCAATTGGAACCAGTTATAGATGATGTTTCATACGTATTTTTAGAGGACTTGTGATGTAATTATTCGGACGTTCGAATTTACATCAATTCAATAGCTTCACTGTTTCCTTATTTGAGGAAAGAAACGGCCGGTTCTTTTCATATATTCCGAGTACTCCTCACCAAAGGTCTCGAGAAGCATCCGTTCTTCTTTTCGTGCTACAAATGGAAATTGAATGAGAATCAGTATGGATAAGCCAATCATTACGAAGTTCGCAGTCAGTAGAGAAACCCCAAAAGAGAACATGCTCAAGACTGTGTACATTGGATGACGAACTCTTGCATATGGTCCAACTTTGATCAGTGAATGACTCTCCTTGATCTGTAGACATGCTGAATATTGACGGTCAAGTGTTCTGTGAATCCACCAGAGAAATGGTAT
This sequence comes from Candidatus Thorarchaeota archaeon, assembly GCA_016841005.1. The sequence goes on from JAEORG010000032.1 coordinate 5,239, forward strand.
ACTTATGAGAGCCAAGAGAACTCCAATCCAGCGGAAGAATTCTGGAAAGTCAGAAATCTGAGACCATGCAAACCAAGGCAGACCCACCAAGTATAGAATTATTGAAGCAAAGTATCCAAGAATTATGATGCTCATGGCGACCTCCGCCTTTCCAAATGGTTTTCGTTCTTCCACCACATCGGGTGCTTCTCGTTTTGGTTTCACAAATCGATAGTATCCTCTGACACTGAGGAAAAAGGCATAGAGTGCAACAAAGAGCACTCGATAGAATAATTCATCAGCCATGCAAGACACCATCCATAGGGAAATAATACATACTTATTAGTCAGAATACATACTAATAAGTCACTTTTTAACCTTGTTAGCCAAGCAATCATCAGAGTTCTCATAGAACAGAGGTCAGAAGCGTAATGCCCAAAGTAGTTCCAGAATATAAGAAGAAAGCCAAGCAGAGAATCATCGAAGCAGGAGCAAGTATATTCGTTCAGAAGGGATACCACAGAACAAGCATGGATGATATAGCGGAATTATTAGGGGTAAGTAAAGGAGCAATCTACCAGTATTTCAAGAGTAAAGACGAACTCTTTTCTCTGGTGGTTGAATCCATCCTAGTAGGTCAGAAGGATGAGGTGATGTCGATTATAATATCGGACAATCCCATGT
>JAEORG010000316.1 GCA_016841005.1 Candidatus Thorarchaeota archaeon
AAACATCATGTAGTACATACTCCAGTGATGACCTCTACCACCATTGATAGTCTGACCGGTTGTAATCTCCATTTCAAGTGTGAAAATTTCCAACGAGTAGGTGCTTTCAAATTTCGAGGAGCATTGAATACGATATCATTACTTACAGATGATGAGAAAAAACGAGGAGTCGTAACCCATTCTTCAGGAAACCATGCTCAAGCACTAGCTCTTGCTGCAAAATTACTTGGTGTAAAAGCTACCATAGTCATGCCTAGGAACTCACCAGTTGTCAAAGTCAACGCCACTCGTGGTTATGGCGCAGAGATAGTGTTCTGTGAGAATAACGTAAACAGCAGAGTTGAAACAGCTCAGGAATTGATCAATACCCACGGATATACTCTTGTGCACCCTTACAATGATGAACGAATTATCGCTGGGGCTGGAACAGCTACATTTGAGCTCATACAAGATTTTGGACCGTTCGATTCCATTTTTGCACCTGTTGGGGGAGGAGGATTGTTGAGTGGGACATCTATTGCAGCAAAAGGGCTTAATCCGTCTATCAAAGTATTTGCAGGAGAACCTGAAAATGCTGACGATGCTTTTAGATCTCTGAGAGATGGGAGAATCTATCCAAGCGAAAAACCAAACACGATTGCTGATGGACTTCGTACGAACCTAGGTGATATCACCTTTGGAATAATCCAAAAGAATGTAGACCAAATTATTCTAGTTTCTGAAACTGAGATTATTGAAGCCATGCGGCTCTTATGGGAACGTATGAAACTGGTTGTTGAGCCATCTGGAGCGGTTTCATTAGCTGCAGCGATTAAGATTAGTAATGAACTGAAGGGCTCTAAAATAGGTGTTATTATCAGCGGTGGGAATGTTGATTTAGAGAATTTCTTCAGTCAATATCGTGAATAGATTCGGAGAACTCTCTGGGCATATTTTATCCATACGGATGAATTCTAACCTGTGGTAATTCTAAAGGGCATATGTGAGAAGGGAACTAGATGGGCTTAGTCAATGGACCGTTGGATAATGCACATCGATATGGATGCCTTTTTTGCATCAGTCGAACAATATCGTAATCACCCTGAATTAATTGGTCAACCAGTTTGCGTTGGGCATGATCCAAAGAAGGGAATCGGAAGAGGTGTTGTGAGAGCTGCATCATATGAAGCTAGAGCCTTTGGAATCCGTTCCGGAATGCCAGTGTCTCGAGCATATCGATTGTGTCCTGATGCAATTTTCGTTTCTGGTGAATTTTCAAATTACACTGTCGCATCTGATGAGTTCATGGAAGTTCTTGGAAGGTATGCTGACGGAGGTCGAGTTCGGAGAGCAAGCATAGACGAAGCATATATCGAAGTGACATTTGGTGTGCAAAATTATGTGTCACCGATTTCTATGGCTATGGAAATACAAGCAGCGATTAAACAAGAAACAAATCTCCCATGCTCGATTGGAATTGCTCCAAACATATCAGTAGCAAAAGTGGCTACTGGAACAAAGAAACCTCGAGGCATCACATTAGTTGGGCCAGGTCCTGATGAAGTCAAAGCATTTCTAGCGCCACTGAATGTTCAAGCATTGAATGGTGTTGGTGCAAAAACTGCTGAAAGACTCAGAAAGCACGGGATAGAAACACTAAGCCAGATTCAGGTGATGTCTATCTCTGAATTATGGCCCATCATGGGAAGAGGTTCTTCTTGGATTCATCGTCGCGCTAACGGGATTGATGATAGGCCGCTCATCGATAATGGTCCGAGAATAAGGAAATCAATTAGTAAAGACAGAACATTCATGGAAGATGTTGAACCGGAATCTGTAGAGTATCTTCATGAAACTATATCTGGAATTTGTAAACGTATCGCAGAGAAGTTAAAGACGAAATCACTGCAATATAGAACAGTTACTGTAAAAATACGCTATGGGGATTATACAACAATTCAGAGAAGCAAGAGCATACCTGTCAGTACAGATGATGGTGATATGCTTGAACGAATGGCACTAAGCATTTTTGACCATGAACGAGACCCTAATCAGAATGTGAGACTAATAGGTGTGAAAATTTCAACTCTGTCTGAGGTATCAAAACAAGCAACTATTACAGAGTTTCTTTAATTTCTGGCCTTTTTGCGAATTCTCCAGCATCAGCAAGGGTAACATAATTATCAATAAGATGTCTAGCCTTTTTCACTAATCTTACAATTCCTTCTAGACATTCTGGATCGTTTTCATCTTCAAGGAGGTTTGCATATCCCTGAATATTATGTAAAATGTTCTTCAAATCATGAGATAATGCATGAATGAATGATCCAATCTCCTCTTCCATGGTCATTGGGATGCCTCCGGTTTTTGGATATGTGTTCACATGTTATTATATCGTTAGCGGTTAGATATCATCCTTCGGAATACTAATAGTAAACGAAGTAACTTCATCCTCATCAAGTTGAATAGTCCATCCATGACCCTCAACAAGCTTTCGTACTATCATTAATCCTAATCCACCAGAAGCTTTTGTTGTAAATGTCCTATTGAGAAGAGATTCCCGGTTTTCTGGAGGAATTTGCGTTCCATTATTACGAATAGAAATCTTGTATTCAGATGGAATATCTTCCAGTCTTGCCTCTATCAATGATGGCTTCCCATGCTCAATTGCATTCCTGAGCAGATTTGTTATGATTTGTACCATCTTCAAATGGTCACATTTTATTGAAGGTAATATGTCTCTTTGAAATGTTGCCAATTTGCCTATCTCTCGTTTAGCAACCTCATCAAACAGTTTATTCAAATCTACAGATTCTTTTTCGCCTATAACGAGACCTGCATCAGCCAAAGTTACAGATTGCTTGAGAATCGCTTGTGCTGAATCAATCATTTCTCGGATTCCGAGGAGATATTCTTTCTCGAGGGAATCTTCAAGTAATTCAGCGTAGACTAGTGCATTGTGAAGAGTACCTTGTAAATCATGAGTCATTACGTGTGCGAAATCAGAGAGTTCTTCTTTCTGTCGAGAGAGAATCTCCTCAAGCTGACGATGTTGTGTTATATCAGTTGCAATCAGTAGTACCATATTTTCATCTGCTCTTGTAGAATGCCAAATAACCCAACGTTTGAGATTGGTATGAGGAAATAGAAGTTCTTGTTCTAAACTAATAGGCTCCCCAGTGCGAAAGGTTGAACGAATGATTCTAAGTAAATCAGAATTCTGTTGGAAAAGTTCTGAAAATGGTTTGTAAACATAATTTAGAACGGTACCTTGACTCAGTTCTATTGTTGATTGATTCACCATGCTCAATATGACCTCTCCTTTGGAATCCAATTCCCATAAAAAGGCGGGTTGAGGAATTGATTCAAAAGTTGAACGAAACCTTGATTCGCTTTGTCTGAGGGCTTCGTCTGCTCTTTTGTTTTCTAAAACAGTTGCAAACATTCCCGATACGATTTCAAAGAAATGGTGATCTAGCTTACTAAGGTCTTTTTCCTTCCTCGAAACAAGTTGTATGATTCCGATTAAATCTCCACTTGCACCACGAAGTGGTGAAGCGATTAATGCTTTCATCTTGAATTTTTTGACAATAGCTTTATGTGATTCTGCAATTGGATGGGTTTGAATACTAGGTGCAAAGATTAGCTGACCCAAGTTTGCTATGTGAACTGAAAGATATGAATCGTCCGGGAGTGGCTGTTTCTCTTTGATCCTTCGGCCTGCTCTACTTTTAATACCACTAATTGCTACTAATTCAAGACATTGCGTTTCGTGATTCACAATTTGAATAGATCCAAAATCGAAGTCTAACACATCTAGAAGTGAGTCTAATACCTCATCACATAACATAGAGAGTTCTTCAGAGTGAACGGCTGCTTCTGCGATTATTCG
>JAEORG010000317.1 GCA_016841005.1 Candidatus Thorarchaeota archaeon
CATAATAAGTTCCTTAGTTCCAAGCAACAAGTTCACAGCTGGTAACTGTATCCAAAGTTTCAATACTTACTTTATACTACAATGATACTGGAGTGACGAGAGAGATGAAAGAGCCAATCGGTTATAATATTACCAGCTATGGACTCTTCCTACAGAACGAAGATAGGATTTTTGGAGACCTACTAAACAAGTCAGTTCATGTCCATGCGATAATCACCTGTCATCCATCGGATAAGAAGGATTTCAACAAGGTGTATTTTGTATTCATTGAAGATGATGAGATTCCCGATTTCAAATATCCTGATCATATAAAGAATGATGAGAAAGGGGAGAAGTGTGTGTACTTATTCAGGTCATACGAATTCTACAGGGATTATGTAGACCTACTAAGAAATGAAAAACCCATTACCATCTGGTGGTCGCAAAAGGAGAATACATGGCAACTTGCTACAGGAAAAAGTGAACCAGTCGGAGAAGGTGGTGGAGAGACCTAAGATATCTCCATTCTCATGTGTCGTTTGAAAAGACTAATCTGATTTGGAATAATATGAATTCTAGAAGGTTGCCTTACTGTGAGCGATTGGGACATCGATGATATCTTTGATGAGCTATTCAAGAATATGAGAAGATTCATGAAAGATGACGCTCTATTCAGACCGCCCGAGATGTTCAGGCAGAGTGGTACTGGTCCCAAATCTGAAGAGATCATCCAATATGATGATCACGTCCTCTTGGTGATGGAATTAGGTCCTCAATTCATCCATGAGAATACTACAGTAGAAATGATCCAGAGAGATGAGCGCCGTATCCTTGAGATCAAATCATTTGTGAATAACTTCGTTAGACGATATGGATTGAGCAGTGATATGACGGGTGAGTTCGAATGGGAAATTAGAAACGGAATGCTAGAAGTCATTCTCAGGAAAAATTCTCCGGTATCATCTAAAGAGTGAACTCGATTTCTCCCCTCCTGCGAGATTTACGTGGAATCTTATGTGCATGATAGCGCATAGGAGAACTTTCAGGTTTCTAGGTGTTTTTTATTCGTTCTGCATATTATCCTGTGTAGGATGGAGTTATGTTGACGACTAGTCTAGATGAGACCTGTATAAGATACCTGTCTGTTATCAGTGTGGAAGATGGTGAAAATATAGTCAGTGTTCCATATCGAGGGATGATGGTTGATCCTGATTTGATCGCAGGATTCATCACCGCTGTTGTCATTTTCGCTAAAACACCAATTCGAACTATTCGTAAGGCTGCATATGATATCCTGATTGAGGTTGGAGAAACCAAATTGGTACTATTGGTATGTGATCCAGTTCCAGATGAAACACCGTATCGTCGTAATATGAAGCAAGTCCTTAACTTTGCTGAAATTGCTGGCCTTGCGCCTAATCGTGACTACTCCCCGAATGAGGTATTTCGAGGGCTAAAACCGGAGTATCCTCCATGGCTGCAACTGGTTGCATTTCACTTAATCCTCTCAACATATGGTTTTGGTTGGATTGGATTATTGGATATTGACCCTTCTAAAATCGTGCAGTCCCTCCTTTCATCGACTAGTTTAGCTCTTGATGATGCAGATTTCCAAGATCAGGTTTTACCTCACTTGTGCTCACAGATAGATCAAGGCGGAGTTACAATTGGACTTGATGTTCAGCGAATGGCAGAATATGGGGACCTCGCACAACGCATTGACGATGTTCTAGCTCAGAGGGAGAATGAGATTAAGCAAATCAAACTACTTACTAATGGCAACGAAGTTGATTTGGGGCCTTTATGGTTGACTGCATATGGAAATCAGATACTAAATGCACTTGATCTAGGTGCAAAGTGCTCATTGGATGAATTCTCTGATTTACATGCAAAATTCAAGGAGATTGGTTTCAATTTGAGGACAACTGAAAAACCTGTCCGTAGCACCAAACCCAAAGTCTCTCCAAAGATGAGGGAGTACATCCTTAGGCGTCTTAATTCCCTTCATATACGAAATCTTAATCCGAATAGCCCCATCTTGAGTTCTCTTCTTAGAGAGATAATGAAGTCGAATGTTTCATCACAGGAGGGAAATGATGTTGCATACATTTGAACAAGAATACCAAATGTTGGAGGTCGTGGATGGTGGAAAAAGCAACCCCGAATTCTCACGCATCTAATTTATGTGGGTATATTGTTGAAAGTGTCGATAAGAATCGGGATGGAATGAATAAAGCTTCATGCAGTGTGTGACCTGTGTTCGTACTGTATTTTATCCCGGTGTAAACAAGCTCTTGATGGAATTGTGACATAAGCAACCTCAATGGATATTCGTATTCCTTTCGCATTATCCAAAGGATTGCATCTACTGTTGCATCGTTTTCATCTAGGGATTCTTCACCTTGAGAGTCCAAGATTGTATTCAATCTTCTTCGTCTTCTCAGTAAATCAATCGCCATACCAATCCCAGTGAGGGCAATGAGGCCAGAAAGTGCCAGAAACGCCAGTCGGAATCCTTCAGGCATTCCGAAAGTCATGATTGGAAAGATGACACCAAGGATAAGAAACATAGGAATCATCACCTTGGACATTCGCAATTGTGTTTCATAGCTATCTCTAAGGATTTTTGGATTGATTTCTCCCAGGGTTTCCTCTAGATGCTGGAGCAACATTCTCGCAGCGTTTGGACCCGCCATATTGAATGCGAAGTATTGTCTTGGAGGTGGAGGCATAATGATATGTCCGACAGATTTGGCACCGTTTTCCTTTGCATCCAAAAAGGAAAGCCCGATGGAAGTCCAATGTCTTCTTAATCCTCTGAATCTCCGTTTCTTTGTCATCAAGTACCAGCTAACCGATCCAAACACTATCAGTGGGATTCCTAACCCCCCAATTACCAGAAGTCCGAGATCAAAGATGGTAAAGGCACTTCTGAACAAACCTAACATGAAGAAAATCATTAGTGTAGGCGCACTTAAGATGATACCTGCAGCTCCAATGTATGTAGGTAGGATATCTTCCTCGTGAAGCGAATATTTGTTGTCCCGGACTCTCTGAAGAAAGTTCTTCAATTCTGGAGGGGCATTTTCAATATAACCGTCATGCATCACTTCAGCTTGTATAGTAGTAGGTACTGGAGGTTTATGGATGTTAGGTGGCACTTCCTCTTCTATCGGGAGTTCTTTACTCGAAATTGATTCTATTATCTCATCCATTCCTTGCAAGCTTTGCAATATGGTGTTTGCCACCATCTCAGAGCTCATCCGTTTCCCAGTAAAATAACGATCTAGTGTTGCAAGAGGAATTGAAGCTATAAGCAATCCAAGTGAAATTGATGTCACCCAGAATGAAAATGGCAGGGTAATGCTTGGAAGATTGGTCGACACTATGACGATTAGCAGAATGACACTGCAGCAATACAAACCCCTGTTTATCTGAACCCTTCTTGAGAATTGAGCATTTGTTAGAGTCCATGATCCTTTAGGTCTAAGATTCATACTCTTAGATGCATTTCGCCTTTGAAAATCCGAATAATTCAACTGGTTGGGTGAAACAAGTGATCCGGCAATTTCTGATGGAGAAAGAACTTCTTTCTCTCCACTCTTTATTGAACGAATCAGATCGCCAGTTGGACCAGATTTTTCAACTAGCGATCGATGGACTTCATGGCTTATCTCATCTGTATCAGTCTTCATTCTCTCATACAGGACACTTAGGCAATTACTAATGAAAAGTGAAGCAACCTCTAGAACTGCACGGTTCTTTGAATCATCATTGGGTTCTTCTATTCCAAGCATTCGCTTAGTCACACAATCAGTACTCGGAAATAGCCAGAAGAAGAGAAATGGAAAATCAGTAAATTCTTCAAAAACGAATAACGGGATATCTGTATTATCAAAATAAAGCGGTAAAAGTCCAAATGAAAACACACACAATGAAACCACAAGGAAAAGTGAAACACCGATAGTATATGATACTGCAAAGATAAGACCTACGAGGAGTCCTAGAACTACCATGTTCAATATCATGACCAAGAGATTAGAGATATAGTACATACTAATCCATGGCTCAGAATATGTATAAGCAGCAAGTCCCAGACTGATGAAAAGACAAGCATAGCCTCCTCCATAGAAAAGGATGAAGATATGTTTAGCTCTTCGTTGCAAAATTCTGACTAGGTCACTCTTTTGGAAAACCTGAGATGTTCTAAGCAAAAGGAAGAATGTAAACGCTACAGCAATAGAAACCAGTATGATTACCGGAAAATTATCTATGGCCAGATAGGCAATTGGTGATGCTATCAACCTCACTACTCACTATTTGTTTGCATAGTGGAGAACTGAATAAAGTTTTCCACAAACTAGGTTGAAGGAGTTCTTCAATGGCAACTCTCTGGTATTTCCTGAGAAGCACTGTCCTTCATTATGGGAATAGTCCCACTATCGGCATCTTAAATTCAGAATAGAGCTTAGTACAGCGACAAAATTGGAGGCGACTTAATGATAGTTGTGCCATTCGTGATCTTAGTGATATTCCTTACAATCATTGTACTCCCATCGTTTACTTGCTCAAAGAAACAGGGGGGTACAGTTGTATCCAGCGCAAAATCCATGAATAAGGAAGAACCCAAAAAGGACAAGGAATCCAGTCAAAGCAACTAAGACGATAGTAAAACGAATGCAATCTCGTTTGTCTTAGACTCAGGATTTCTATTGGATTGATTGAAAAGCCGATCCAGTGAATTTCAGGTACATTCCCTCTTCAATCGAGGATAAGTAGATTCTCATCAGTATTCTAGGGATTCTTTCAGAACCACAAACACAAACAAAGTAGAGTTTTATTTCATTCGCTAGTATTGTAGAAACTGCTTGGTTGGTTCCAGATTTCAATGAGTGCTGAAGTACTACTCCGAAGGATATATTCTTGTGACCATGTTGTCACCATTATTGAGACAGTGAGATGATTTACAAAACCAGAGACCTGGATGTATACTACGAAGATGTAGGCTCCGGAACTCCCATTATAGTCTTGCACGGATTCACACTAGATCATCGTTCCATGATAGCCTGTTTAGAGCCAGTCTTTGCCGAGTATGAAGGGTGGCGTCGTATCTATCTAGACCTTCCCGGACATGGAAAGACCAAAGGTACTGATTGGATAAGGAATTCTGATGATATGCTAGAAATCCTGATTGGTTTCATAGATGAAATCATCCCAAATGAGCGATTCTTGGTCATTGGCTTATCATATGGTGGATATCTGGCAAGAGGTCTCGTCTACAAGAAGATGGATTTGATTGATGGTCTTCTGTTGATAGTTCCTAGGATTATTTCTCATCCAGCTAAACGACGACTTCCTCCAAGAATCACTTTTGAGAGGGACGAGCAATTCCTATCAACACTCCCCCCAGTTGCACGACAGGACTTCGAGTCAATTTCTGTGATTCTGACTGAGGAAATCTTCGAGCGCTATTCTGAAGAAATCATCTCAGCAGTTCAGATTGCTGATCATGAGTTTCTGGAGCGCTTGGACAATACAAAGGATGCTTTTTCCTTTGATGTGGATGATAAATCTAGGAAATTCGGAAAACCAGCATTATTCCTAGTTGGACGGCAGGATCATGTCGTAGGATATGAGGATGCCTGGAATTTACTTGAGCAGTATCCCCGCGCAACCTTTGCAGTTCTTGATAAATCAGGACATGGTCTCCAAATGGAGCAGGTTTCCCTCTTTGAAGCGTTGGTTACAAATTGGCTGAATAGAGTTCTTGAAGAGAATATAATCTAGTTTCTTTTGCTGAAAATTTCCCACTCATTTTCTTTCTAATCCCCATGAACAAGGTCAGGCTTCACTCTTTATCGGATTTTCCGATATGTGACATAGAATGATTTTCCGCATCTTCTGCAAGCGGCTTGTGAGTTAGGTTGGGATGCTCCCCAATAAGATTTCGAAACGCTTCTTACTTCATATCCTAAAGTAAGTGTGACCAGTGTTTCTCTCCCACAATGTGGACAAGCTACATTTGTCACTCCCATTGATACCACCACTATTTCTGATTCCTTATCTTGTTTATTAACTGCCGCCTTAGGAGAAGATGGGCATGATTGGCATAAAGTGAATATTCAAATGAAAAGTCAAGAGGAATTAGATATCAAACAGAACGACTAAAGACAGATTCTCCAATGCACAAAGTGGCTTACCATGGCGAAAGTACGAATCACCGATATAATTCTCAGGGACGCCCATCAGTCACTCCTAGCGACTCGAATAAAAATAGGGTATATGATTCTCATATACGCGAAATAAGACAAGGTTAGCTACCCTAAACCAAGCAATGCGATTCCTAGATGAAACCTGCTCAGAAATAATATATTGCATTGTGGGAATAATTCTATAATCAGAGATTTTAAATTAAACATAAACACAAAAGGGCCTGGTTCATTAGGAGGAAGAGAAGTGATAGTTGTACCATTCGCAATCCTGGTAGTAATGCTTGCAATCATTGTATATCCAGCAGTTATTGGATGTTCAAGGAACAAAGATGTGAAAACTGTTGCAAGCGGCGAAAATGTCGGAGAGATGGAAGAGATCACGAGAGACAAGGAATCCAAGGATACTAGCTGAAGGGTCTGGATGCATGAAATCCTGAGCCCCCTCTCTGAATGCCCGATTTTCCCGAAAGTTAGTAAAAGCACAGATAGCAATTTTACTGGGACAGCATGTGTTGAGCGGTTAGCCCCTAATAACGACATCTTCAATTGTCCAATATCCAACGTGACTTTTTAACCAGGTGCAAGAACCGATTGGCATAGACATCCAGGTGGCCAGATTCTGCATATTACCGGCGGTAAGGGGTGTTTTAAGGAAGAGGGCAAACCGGTACAATCGCTTCAAAAAAGCAGATGTAGTAAGAATAGAACTCAATGTCAAACATTGGCACGGCGCATCATCAGATCGTTTGTAAGTGCAGGTATAAGTCCCAATCGAGGCAAAGGGAACGCAGAATGGTTTGGACCAGTGACAGATGAAGAATACAGCAATGTGAAATCGAATAAGAAAATTAGCAGCCAATGGACTACAGACCTCATGGTAGGAACCTGGTGGATCAAACCTCGCGTGGCAAACAATCTGTTTTCAATACAAACAAAAGGAATCAAACTAAACAATTGTTTGAGGGAATATTAGATGGTTTACGATCTAATTGTTGTGGGTAGTGGTCCTGCTGGATCTACGTGCGCAAGAAAAGCGGCTCAACTTGGTTTGGAGGTTCTAGTTTTAGAAAAAGCGAATCATCCAAGAAGAAAAGCTTGCGGAGGTGGTTTAACCCTACAAGCTAAGAACGTACTCGATCTCGATTTTACAAAAGTTGTGGAACGCGAACTGTGCGGTCAACGGTATTACTACGCTTCCGGGAAATCCAAGACTTATCTACAACCAGAGTTTGGAGGCTATACAGTGCGCAGAGAAAACTTTGACCAATTTCTCCTTCAGAAGGCAGCTGAAGCTGGCGCTACAGTTCAACAGGGTATTCAAGTGACTGATGTCATTGAAGAATTGAACCAGATTGCTGTGATTGCAGGGGGTAAATCCTACTCAGCGAAACTAGTTGTAGGAGCAGATGGTCCAAACAGCACTGTAGCTCGCAAGACCGGACTAAAGACTCGTTGGAATGATAATGAGATCGCATTATGCATAGAGGCTGCTGTCCCTATGGATCCCTCAGAAATCCTGAGAATCGTCGGAGATCCGAAGAGGTCGGAACGAATTATTCTTGAGTTCTACATTGGATTTTTACCGAAAGGATATGCATGGGCTTTTGCGAAAAAGAATGAGTTTAGTCTTGGAATTGGAGCGCCTGTAAGTGAGGTTTCGAATCTTAGGGTGTACTGGAGAAAATTCGTTACATCCTTTGAGAAAAGGAATGGTGTAAAGTGCAATCTAGCTGGACAGACTTCAGCCAGAGTACCCGTATGTGGGATTATTGAGAAGCCATATTCTGACCGAATAATGTTGATTGGAGATGCAGGGGGTTTTGTCCAGACTAGTACTGGAGAAGGAATAACATATGCAATTCAGTCTGCAAAAATTGCAGCAGATGTGGCCAAGAATATTATAGATGAAGTGCCTAAAGTGAGTACTATGACATATTTCAATCGAGCACGGGATTCAATGGGGCAAGATTTGATTACTCCCCAGCCGCTTTTCATTAATGAATCCTAAAGAGGCTGAATCCAAAGGAGGGCATTACATCCCAGTTTATCAGCACCTAAAGTCGATGAAATAGAGCAAATCAGATTCCCGTTACAGTGATTTCATCAGTGCTTCCTTAGGCTCTCTCGTTCCTGTAAGGCTAGTCTTGATCACCGGTTCAAAATCCCAATAGTTGTCTGGAACGATGATTACAATTTTTCAATGAATAGCAGGAAGCGCTTTTGAGGTTACAGAGAAGAACTCCAATAGATTAAGAAATCTTTTATGCTTCTACTAGTGATATTGTCAAATGCACAGATTCACTCTGTGCATTTCGTAAGGAGAGTGAGTAATTGAAGAGAGCTTTTTACATTTCAGAGGTACTTGCATCTTTGGTCGTTCTGACACTGCTGGTGACTATAGCGTCTGCCATATACATTCCTCCAGATCCTCCATCAGTGCCACCAACGATATCCAATGTGACAGTACCTAAGAATCAAGCCACCGGAACATCAGCTACAGTGAAATGTTCTGTTTCATGGCACTACCAACCAGGTTCAATGAGAAGTGTGAAGATCAAAGTGCCATCTATCTCAAGTACCTGGTATAGCATGAGCACATCAGATGCAGTGAACTTCTGGTATCTAAGGACTGGATTGAATCCTGCAACGCAATACTCCTTCACTATCAAGGCAACAGAACAGGTATGGTATGAGCCATTTGGAGATTGGATATATCTTACAACTTATGCCAATGGTATCATAGATGATTGTATACCCTCTGTTTCGGTGTCGATATCCAATATACAGGAGCAGCAGGCAACATGCAACTTTGCCGTTGACTGGGGTAGGACTACATACTCGTCCTATCATCAGAATGTCTATGTCGAGTATAAGCACGGGCAAGGCACTATTTGGAAACAACTTGACCCAATAACATACAACCCGAGTAATCCAAGTGTGGTTCTCACAGGACTAGTGATGTCCACATTATATGACTGCAAGGTAAAAGTTACCCATGATATCTACGTGATTCCAGACTTCATCCCGTTCGAGAGTGAGTGGTCAAGCACAACATTCACCTCGTCCTCTTGGACACCGAACAGAAAATATGCTCTGAATATCAATCTCAATGGAGACCCAGATGATGGAGTCTATTATGCTCATCACAATACCATCGATTACATGGATGGACTGAATTGGGCAGGTTGGGGATACATCGAGCATACTGTAACGATACCGGATGGATCAACAGCAGATGTGTTAACAGGGGATGGACCAGGAAGTACTCCCCCGGGTGAATTACGATGGCCTAATTGGTATACTACGCCGAGTGACAGTAACAGTCTTGTCTTCATATTCATTGTTGGTCACGGAGGAATCGGAAAGCTACATATTGGTGGAATGCCTACACCACCTGAATGTGAAGCTAGTGAGTATGCCATAGCACAAGCGATTGCTTCTATCAGTTTCGGAAAATTGATTCTTGTAATCGAGGCGTGTTATTCAGGTAGCTTGATTGATGGAATCGTGAGCCAGCTAGGTTCTGTAAGAATGAGGAATACCCTGATAATAACAAGTGCAAACGCAACCATGGTCGCTGGATGCATGAACACTGCAGGCTCTCCAACAACAGATGACAAATGCACTTTCTCATCAGCATTTCTTCCAGTAATAGCATCTGGGGGGAGCTTCTATTCAGCATTTGATGCAGGAGCAGAGTACTGTTATGATAACCCAGCTAGCCTTCCTGAATGGGGAGTTGACTATCAGGATCCACGTCTTGATGACATTGATGATAATCCTGATGTCACTGTGAAATTGGCAAAAGAGAACGGTATTGTTCCATTGATAATAGGAAAAGACGGACAATTGGCATATGTTCTCAGATTATACTGATGGAATCTATATCCATCAGCATAGAAGAAGAATGTCTGTAATGCTTGAATAGCAGGAACGACATTCTTCAATACTTTCTGTGATGTTCTGCTGTTTACGACGTCTGTATATCTTTCTAGGTATCCAGTATTGAGTAATCCTCGTAATCTATTCATGATGCGATTTTTCGATAAGGAGAGGGATGTTCTCATTTTCGATACTAAACAGATGATTTGGTATGAACTTGGGATTAGCTGACTTGGTTCACTTTAGCTAATGTTCAACCA
>JAEORG010000033.1 GCA_016841005.1 Candidatus Thorarchaeota archaeon
ATGTCATAGCAACATCAACGATTTGATTGCCGATAGTTTTTCCTACTTTTGGATGATTGTGAATAGTACGAATTCCGAAATCAAGAAATTCGCAAATAGATCCTTGTTCAAGTTTGAGAATAAGGCACCCAGCACAAGTTTCATGACTTATTTCCAAAGTAGAACCAAATATCCATTTACCACAATGCATCATTCCTTCGTTGATTTCTAGATACCTGCATTTTGTCATTGAAACGCCCCTCACGCATAATGCAAAATGATAGTTAAAAAATATTGAGTTTAATTCAACCAAAAGTGTGCTACTTACACAATGATGTTCATATCCTTAGGAGGCATAGTTATTCAAACATCCAGAGGATGATAGAAAAGGCTGGCATCGATGCACCATATAATCTTTCATGTTGGTCTCTGATGTTAAATGGGTACAATTTTAGGCAGTATGGTTTCGAATCGTTGTTGAAACAATGCAACAAGGTGCTCTATTTTGTATCCAAGCGAACGACTTCGTCAACAAATTGATTTCCTAAAGGAAATAGATGATCTAAAACAGATATTTCGACAGACTGTATTGATCAAGGGGCATAGACAGGAGAATGATGCAGAACATTCATGGCACCTTTCAATGCTAGTGCTTGTTCTTTCAGAGTACTCAAATGACTCATCAATTGATCTTCTTCGAACAATAAGGATGACCCTTATCCACGACATTGTCGAGATAGATGCAGGCGACACATTCTGTTATGATAATCATAGTAGAGAAAATAAAGTAGAGCGGGAACGAGAAGCAGCACATCGAATTTTCAGTATTCTCCCAGATGAAATGGCTGAAGAGTATATCAATCTCTGGGAAGAATTCGAAGCCATGGAAACACCTGAAGCAAAATTTGCAGCTGCTGTCGATAGATTACAGCCACTTCTACTTAATCTATATTCAGAAGGGTATGCTTGGAAGAAACATAGTGTAAAGAAGAGTCAGGTAATCGAACGTAATCACCATATCGAAAAGGGATCGAAAGTCCTCTGGGAATTTGCTCAGAGTCTAATTCATGAAGCGGTCAATAGAGGATACCTAATAGATGCATAAATTTTCTCACACAAGGTCCTCAGCATTTGGTTGCCAAGCAGGATCTACGATGCAAAGAAATTCTAGATTATCTGCGCCAGTATTCTCAATCCACTGAACTGCCTGTGGTGGAATGTAGATAGTATCACCAGGCACGACTTCAGCAACCTCATCATCAATATGCATCAATCCAGTCCCGCTTAGTATGTAATAGACTTCAGACGCTTCATGGAATTTGTGAGGGAGGGATTTCTCACCTGATTTCACTATTGCATGAGCAAGACTATAGTTGAGGACCAGTGGTTGCGCTTCATGTTTTGGATTGAAAATCTCACGTACTATTGTGTCATCTAAGGCAGTGATTGACTTGCAATCTTGTAACCGTCGTAGTAGCATGGTAACTCAGGTTGTGTCATGCAGTCCCTACACATATAGATAGTTGTCAAGGGATTATTCTGGATTCTTTTTTCGTTGCCACATCCAGTATGCAGGAACTAATAATCCAAGAACTGCAATGAATAGAATTGTGAAACTCATTATCCCTACCTGTACAAGTTCCTGTAGTCCAACTGTAGCAGCTAGGAGTCTACTCACCTGAGAGCCAACTCGACTCAGAATGACCAAGAGAACAATTGTAACAGCCATGGTTGGTCGTTCGCCAATTGATTCATGAATCTTGGAGATTGTGGTGGAAAGACCGTAGATGAGCAATGCAAGTTGCATGATTATGTCAGTTAATGCCCACTGAGGTTCAACAAGTGTGACTAATCGATATGTGTGGTAGAGACCGTACACAAAGACGATTAGGGTTAGGAGTGTCGTCTGAGCTGGGATGCCTCTTTCATCCTTGAGCATAATGGTGAGAATTGGTAATAATGCAATACCTAATGGAAAAACAAGCAGTATAATTTGCTGGTCAAAGGGTAGTGTTGATAGGCCAAAAACGAAGAATAATGCGCCAAAGAGCATAAAATCGACAATCCAGAACAGTATGAAAGATGCCCAGTGTAATGTTTTCTTATCACCAAGTTTGATAGATACAGATTTTCCTATATTCCAACCTAGCAGCACAACAAAGTAGGCTGTAATTATTGCATCACCAAATGTTAGAGGGACTCCAACAAACGGACCGGCTAAAGCAGCAACTGGACCTATTGCCATGAATAGAATAATGAACATTAGACTTAGAGCTGCTTGGTAACCTAAGCCCTTCCGCGTACCACTGAAGAAGAGATCACGACCCTGAGGAATTAGGGATAGTATAACTAATGCAATGACAAAATACTGGAAGGATACAGTAACCGAGATAGCAAAACCCAGAATTGGATCTGAAGTTGTAAGAATTCCATTCGGATCAACTGCAATCCAAACTGATATGATAGTAGTAGCAATCAGTGAGAGAATGAAGCTGAAGTTGTACCATGAGTTCGTTAATAGTGTCTTAAGTCCATCAATAAAGCGCATAATGTTCACCTATGGTTGTTTGAGAGCCCGATAGATGTGTCGGACTCCCATTAAACCATATTCTGTGTGGACATATCTCAGAAATCTGGAGGGCTATTGTTATACCAACGAGGTATCTCTCCCATTGCAGCTTCATACCCCGAGAGAACATGGCGAGCCAGTATTAATCGTTGAACCTCGCTAGTCCCCTCATAAATCTGGTATAGTTTTGCATCTCTAAACAGTTTTTCAACTGGATATTGGTCGATGTATCCATACCCACCATGAATTTGAACAGCCTC
>JAEORG010000318.1 GCA_016841005.1 Candidatus Thorarchaeota archaeon
AGGTACGGTATGTCATCCTCCTTGAGTATCAACGGAGGGAGAAACTGCAGAACTGACCTGTCATTATCTGCGTACACAGCAAAAATTCCATTGTTGATGCAAGCGATACTCATGAGTGGACCATAACCCGGGTCACTCATTCTTAGTCCCATGAAGAGACCTTTACCCCTAATTTCATGAAAGATGTCAGGATAGTTCTCTTTGAGGGGATTAAGAGCCTCTATGATACTAGTACTTAGGTTTCTCACATTTTTGAGAAATGTTTCAGATGATACTATATCTAGAACTTCAGCTCCAACAATACAGCCAATCTCAGCACCACCGAATGTGGATACATGGATGAATGGGTTTTCGTTCATAAACGAGTCTAGGTCTTCTCTGTAACAGGTAGCTGTTATGGGATATAATCCTCCAGAGAGTCCCTTTCCAATCGCAATAATATCCGGTATAACATGATAGTGCTCGAATCCCCAGAGTTTGCCAGTCCGTCCAAGCCCTGTCTGAATCTCATCTAGGATAAGCAATACGTCTTTTTCATCACATATCTCTCGAACTTCCTTATAGAAATCATCAGGAGGTAGAGGCATACCAAGTGTTGCAGGTATCGTTTCAAACATGACTGCTGCAGTTTCTTTGTCGATTGCTTCTCTAACTGCATCGGAATTGCCAAATGGGACATCAATAAACCCTGGTGCTAAAGGTTCGAATGGTTTCTTGAAGTGATCATCTCCAGCAGCAAGTGCTAATCCAGTATGTCCATGATACCCTGATGTAGCATAGATTATCTTGTGTTTCTTACTATAGCCTCTGGCTAATTTAATAGCAAAATCAACTGCCTCTCCTCCCCCAACTCCAAAGACAGTCCTGGTTATCTCAGGTGGAGTATTCTCTGCAAGTTTTTGTCCCAACAACCCGCGCTGTTCACTGATAAGGTGATGGTTCCCGATATCGAGCTCTTCCAAGGCATTACGAAGAATTTCTACTATTCGAGGATGACGATGACCGAGGTTGAAAACGCCTCCGTTACAGTGGCAGTTCAGAAGTTGTCTATCCCCAGATATGTCATACATCCAGGGACCTTCTCTCTTTCCAAGCACGAAATCGATGTCAAAGGCTGTATAGAATTCGACTTTTCCTGAAGAAACATGAGATCCAAAAAGTTCGATAACAGACGCCTTGCTTGTGCTACCAATATACCTCATCGATGCAACCTCATCGAAACAAGAGGACTGACTCGGTGCCGTATCTCTCTTTCTATTCGTTAAATGAGAACTAAACTTGAATACCATCACTTAATATTCCAGCATAATCATCAGCTTTACGTTTATATCAGCAACCCTCCTAACTTAAGGTACCTACACTGTTTCAGAATCCTTCAGAGGGGCCTATAGTGAAACATGATACAGAGAGTCAATATAGTAAACTGTTCGAGGATTCTCCAGTATCGATGTGGGAAGAAGATTTCTCTAAACTGAAGATATTCATTGACGAACTTCGTAGGTCTGGAGTAACAGATTTTCGTCAATATTTCACTGAAAATCCCGACGAATTAACTAAATGTGCTGATTATATTGAGGTTCTCAGAGTTAACAAAGCAACACTAAAACTACAAGGAGTTGAAAACGAAGAGGATTTGTTAGGCCCTCTTTCTCGATTTCTTGTCGAGGAGGCATCCGACCTGTTTCTCAACGAGGTCGTAGCTCTAGCGGAAGGAGCAACTAAATTTGAGGATTCTGTGGTTCTTCCTATTATCACTGGTGCGCCTAGACACATTCTTCTTGTACTTTCTGTTCCGGACGAATTCAAAGATACTCTCTCCCGAGTCATTGTTTCTATGTTGGACATAACAGAAACCGTCGAAACTAAGAAAGCGTTAGATAACGAGAGGAGAGCGTTCCAAATTATAGCTGAGGCTGCACTTGAACCATATTACACATCTGACACTAGTAAACGAATTCTGGAAGGAATGATCGATCTTCTGAAGTTTGACTTAGGAACAATAAGACTTTACGATGAAGAGAAACGCATTCTAAGATTACACTCTTCCGTGGGAGCAACCAAAGACCCACAGGAAGAAGTGGCAATTGATGACCCTGAATACCTTTCTGCCCAAGTAGCCAGAAGTAAGACGCCTATCTTCCTGTCTGATGTTTCAGATGAAACACTGAAAGAAAAACCCCGACAAGTCATTGAAGAACTTGGAATAACTTCGCTCATATTCTGGCCAATAATAGGCCCAAATGAAGATCTTCTTGGAGTTCTAAATATTGCATCAAAAACAAAGAAGGATCTTTCAGAAACTGATCGTCTGCTGTTTCAAATGATCGCAGATATGCTCTCAACAATAATCATACGTCACAACGCTCAGGAAGCACTCCGTTCGAGTGAGGAACGATATCGGCTACTCGCTAACAGTGTAATTGATGTTATCTGGATAATCGATATGGATTTCAGATTTACATTTGTTAGTCCTTCTTGTAAAAATGTTGTAGGCTATGAGCCTCAAGAACTGATTGGAAAAATTGCTACAACAATTCTATCTGAGGATTCTCAACAACTGGTTGTCGATGAGATGGCCTATGCCCTTCAGATGGAGGAAGAAGTTGGAAAAGATGGCTATGATGCACATCCTTTAGAGGTCGAGCTTCTGCATAAAGATGGTAGTAAAAGATGGGCAGAGATTAACCGGGTATTCCTGCGAGATGATGCTGGCAATCCCGTTGCGACACTTGGTGTTGCACGAGATATCACAGAACGACTTCTTACAGCCCAAAAGCTTGAAGAAGCACTACAGACCGCGGCTTTCTACAATGATTTGATGGCTCATGATATTTCCAATATTCATCAAGGCATCATGTCAAGTATGGAGTTGATGTTACACAGTAATAATCTGCCTCAAGAGATGAAGCATCTTGTTCGTGCAGCGCTTGCACAGAGTGAGAGAGGTGCTGTCTTAGTCGGCCACGTCAAGAAACTAGCCCAGATAGAGGAGGTGAAGGGTGATCTAACTCCGATGGATCCTTACCAATCTCTATCAGATGCAATCACAATGGTCCAAAATACATTTCCAGATAAGAAAATCCAAATCAATTCTGATATCTCTGAGGACAAATATTCTGTCTTGGCAGATGGATTTCTTGTTGATGTGTTCTATAATCTACTGCATAATTCAGCACGACTTGACACAACATCGGCAGTCAAGATTGATATCAAGGCGAAAATGACTCATAAAAACAACCTGACAATCAAGGTGATTGACTACGGTCCAGGAATTGATGATTCACGTAAGACTTCCCTCTTCTCTGGAGTGCGTACAGATGGACGACGCATTGCAGGGATTGGACTTACCTTAGTAAAACGAATTATCGAGCGATATAATGGTAATATCGATGTCGAGGACCGAGTCAAAGGTGATTATAGTAAGGGTATATGTTTCGTGCTAGAAATTCCTACTAACTGATATTACTCATTGATCTTTTCTAGAACTGCATCTTGAGCGCTTTTGACAGCGGCATCTTGTTTGCGTTCTAATGCAGCAGTTTGGTTTCTAATCTCTTTAAAGAGCTCTTCCTTTGATGATATAGCACCTTGAATGATAGCAGCAACTGCTTCAGATCTGCTTTTGAAGATACCCAGAGCAACAAGTGAATCGAGAGTTTCGACCACTTTCTTATTCATCCTGGCAACCACTGGGACCTCTCGTTCATCTTCACCGAAATCCTCGGCGGCAAGTTTTGAGAGCAATCTCTCGCGTAAGAGAGGTCGGGCTTGTTTTTCCCCATCCTTTTCCTTTTTTGTAGACACATGGTTCACCTCATGTTTCATTGCTGCATTAACGTATATAAGATTGTGTATCTCGTATCATGTTTACGTGTTACATCTTTGTTGATAGATGAAAACCCGACCGCTATTACTTACTTGATGAACTGATCCTTTGAGCTAGTTGTTGCAACTACTTTGGATCGCTCATCATCCGCATTGCTTGATGCCATAGTAATGCGTCTACTCTTGAAGACCGAGTATGTCCAATCAGCCATATAGATCTCAGCAATTATTACGATGATTACCATACCCGCCATCGTAAAGAAGGGAATGGATGCAATTACAACCATTGTAGCAATACCTGCAGCTGCTTTGGTATACACCCAAGCTCTATCCGATATGCGTTTTTCTGATACGACTTTTGTTTCAGAAGAATATTCAGTTACATCCTCGGTCGTTTCCTCGGTTTCTACTGCGAAACCTCTTGTTTTTGTGACAGATTCCATGTTATTCCACCTCAAATACGTATTGTGTTATACGTATCACGTATCGCGTAAATAGAATACTGTATACTTTTCATATATATCTTCCTTTATCGAGCTGATGCACAGATGTTTCCAAAGTGGATTGATTCGAAACACTCTTCTCGTCTTCCGGATAATATTACTATTTGGACCTGAAAATCTGGATGTGATGCTGTGGAACCTCTGGGTACTATTACGAAGTACTATCCTTTCATAGAAGAGGGTCTACAAAAGACGTTAACCAGTCTAATGGAAGAATCACAGTCCTATTTTGGGTTTGTACTAAAACTAGCAAATCACGTTCTGGAGAATGACGTGCATCCTCATCTTGCATACATTGCTGCAGTCCAATCATGGCAGACGCGAGTTGTAGAACTGATGGACGCCATTGCCTTAAAGTTCCATGACTTTGCACCTATTCAACCTTGGAAATACCCCTTCAGAGTTTCAGTAAGTGATCCAATCATACAAAATGAATCCTTTCAACAGAATCTATACAGAGGGTTAGAGGGATGTAATGAAGATTGGATACTAGTTGAACTCCACCTGCTTGATGGAATATTCAAAATGTTCACATCGGTCCCTGAAAGCATGAAATCGATTAACGCAGGAAGAAAATTGGTTGAAGCGAATGAAAATTTGATGTGTTTCTGTCCATGGGCACTCATCATTGAAGCTAGAGCTAGTCGTAGAGAATGCCCTTTAGAACATGCACTGGATATACTGGAAAAAGCAAGAACAATGACCGAAAAATATGACGATCGTGTTTTAGAGTGCGAGCGTCTGATGGCTCAAGCTTGGATTAAGAGGGATACAGATATTCAAACATCTCTCGACTTGTATGAACAATCATATAGCTTAGCTCATGAAATGGAAGTTCCGTTTCTTCTTGCTAGTGTAATGGATGATTGTTCAATTGCCTATGAGTTATCTGGAGAATTTGATCTAGCTATTGCAAGCGCAAAAGAAAGCATGGATGTATATCAAGGAAATCTAGTCACGCCATTACTGATTCTGGCACGCATATTTTCACGATTGGGCATTGGGGAGAAAGCCCAACAATGTGTTGGTCAAGTAGGTACAATTCTAGGTAATACCAGTATTCATGTTTTTCACCTCCGAAAAGCTCTCGCGTTTCTGTTATTGAATAAACTCGATGATGCTGAAGAACAATTAGAAATTGCGTACCCCCTCGTGTTGAGAACCGATCTGGAGGTATATTTGAGTGAATATTACCACGTGACTGGTCTTCTGGAGTTTGCTAGAGGAGAGTTGCATAACTCATTGAACACACTTCAGAAATCACTTGAGATCCTTGAACGTCGCTATCGCCCCCTTTGGGAGGTACCCATCCTCCGAGATCTTGCTTCTGTTGAAATAACAATCAGTCTACAATCTGAGGACAAGTCTGCCGAAGTAGTCCCTGGTCACTGGTTGAATAGGCTCGAAACCCAGGTCAATAAGTACCCATTTCCTGGATTAATGATGGAATTTGCTCTTTGTAAGTCTCATTTCTATCTAAATACGGGGCAAATACAGGACGCACGTCAGATACTAGCAGATGCACTAGCACTCTCAGACTCCGATGCATATCGAACTTTACGACGCCAAATTGAAGAGAGGATTGGTGCTATTGATGTATTGAAGGGCCATTAGTCATGAAATAGCTCTCATCTTATCCTCCATTATCCTTGGTTTATCTCTCCTATCATCTATTCTCAGTAAAGTCGATACTCGCTCAGCACCTGTTTTGAACATCCTCTCATGAGCCAGTTTGGTCACTTCCAGAATCTGGTCAATTGAGTCCGCCTCGATGATTGAACTCATGGGGGTATGCTGAACTCTCACTCCTGGGTAGCTGTCAATCTCCTTCACAGACTCCTTCACATATTTGCTAAGGCTGGTTCCGACTCCAAACGGAGCGATAACAAGTTCTGCAATTACTTTCATACTCTTTGAGGTCATTCTCTCCACATCTAATGGAACTTCTCAAAAATAATCAATTTGAATACAATGGTCAATTATCTTTCAGGGAGGAACGATTAGATTTGAAACTCTGTCACCTTTCGTGTTGCTGGATATGCGACATTGAGAAGCTGGGTCTTCCCAATCCTAATTATTGGTTTCTTCGCATAATGCACATGGCCATGAACAATAACATCGGGTTGGTCTTTATTGAAGGTCTTTGAGATCCACCAAGAAAACGTTTCTGGAAAGGTTTCAGTAGAGAGAGGACTATAGTGTAGGAGGAGAATTGTCTTGTCGCAGGAATCATACAAGCTAATAAGCTGTTCAGATAGATATGCTATCTTCTTGTCAAATATCTCCTCTAAGCTGCGGTCTTTTGTATCTTGATTCATGTTCAAAACAGGAATGCCTAGTATCCCAATCTTTCTTCCGCGATGCGTTAACACAGTCGTTTCACTATCAAGAAACTTGATTCTCCCGTCGACTATGGTATTAACATGTTGAAGACTTGCTCCCTTCTCATCATTTCCAAAACATCCCACAATCGGTATATCATTCTCAAATTGCTTAGCTATTACATCAGCAATGGCTGAATACTCCTCTACCTTTCCAAAATCAACCATGTCACCTGCAAAGAGAAAGAGGTCTGGCTTTTGACACGACGCAAGTGCTTCCTTGAACTCGTTAAAGTATCTAGGGCTATGAACATCTGCAACCGCTGCTCTTCTCACGTGTTCTCTCATCTATCGTTTCCATTTCAAGTCTTTGACTATGAAATCAGATATCCCACTGAGGAGATTCCCAAGTTTCCTTCCTTTCGGTGTGAGGATGTGAATTATCTCTTTGCCATCCTTCTCAATCTCAACAAGTTCATTCTTGACAAGGAAATTTCTTGCTGAAGCGACTCGTGCACCATTGAGTGCAGGAAGAGTCTTTGTTTCGAGCCCCTTCTTGATGATCTCATCTGCCCGTGCTTTCCCCCTCATTCGCGTCAGAAGGAGGAGGATTGTAAGTTCATATTCCCCTCTGAGCAACTTCACAAAGGGACTAATCTTAGCCATGCGATAACAACTCCATTATGGATATCATGAATTTCGTTGCTTTTCTTTGTTTACTGGTTGAAACCTGCAAGTAATTGTCGCATCTGTAGGTTTCTGGAGAATGCGTTGTTGAGCCTGATGGGAATTGGACTACAGCATGAATTGGCGAGATTTCGCCACACTTTGCTATTACACTTCAGAATCTAGCCTTTTGCTGTGAAGAAGACATACAGGAATAGAACTGAGAATAACGCTAATATTCCAACAAGGACCCATCCGACAATTGGGAGAGTCATTACAAGCATGTTCCAGATCATGCCAATAGCGCCAAGAATGTTAAACACGAGCTCCATAATGACATAGATCTCGACTTGTTCCCATGTGGCCTTTTGATATGCAAGGAGTGAGCCAACCGCCATCACGAGCGAGGCCATTCCTACAACCCGGCCTGATGCAACCTCATTAGGCCATCCTGTCAGAGTATTCCAGTATTCAGGCATTAAGAACCAGAAGGCTCCAAAGACCAGAGCGACAATGAAGTGTAGTAGGAAGACGTACTTTGCTATAACAGGTACTTCAGTCATCTCAACCACGCGCCCAAATTACCATAAGAGATGGTTTACCTTTCTTATCAGTATTTCTAACTATCTTCCCCTACACTGATAACTAAAGAGGACTAAGTTGATGATGGGTTTGGAGAGGTAATGCGACGACTTGAAGAACATGAAATCCCAGCAGCTGTTGAGATTCTAGCAGAAGCATCTGTAAATGACCCATATTGGGCCTACTTGATACCAGGATCTACAACACGTTTTCATGTAATGAGGAAATTTCTCGGTGTGAATCTACAGGTTGAATGGACAAGAGGAAAATTGATGGGTATTGGACAACCCTTAGAGGGTATAGCTGTCTGGAATCCCCCGCAATATCCCTCTACCTCTCTGATCAGTAGAGTAAAAGCTTCGTTGAAGTATCTAACATTGATTTCATGGACAACTCTACTCTTGTTTCGAAGGATGCTCGGTGTTCTAAGACGATATCGAGCTATGAGAATAAGATATGCAAGACATCCCTTTTACCACCTCATCTTAGTTGGTGTGCGGCTATCAAGTCAAGGGAAAGGTTATGCAAGTACCTTAATCAGACCAATACTGGACATAGCAGACCAAGAAGAAGCAGGAGCGTATGTGGAAACAACGAACCCTGATAACGTTGCATTCTATGAGCACTTTGGATTTGAGATGAAGGGAGAGTTTTCAATACCAAATAGTTCACTTACGGGCTATGGGTTATTTCGAGAAGCAAAATGATATTGATAAAACCTAACTCGTATCATCATGTTTCTGAAGTAAGACGACCTGTTAGTTGGTTCTCTCGTCCCATCCTGACAATATCCTCACTCCACATTCCTAGGGTCTCTGCAGGGTGTCTAAGGAAGTCAATCTTTTCAGGGTTTCTACCAAATTGGACTGCTACTAATGCATCTAGACTTATGGTATTTTCACTTGCCCAGAGCAGGTTGAGATTTCTATAGTTCTTGGAAGAGCTCGGAAGATTCTCAACTATATCAGTTGTGAAGACGCCTTCTACAATCCCCTTGACGTCAAACATAGAGCGGTAGACCTTATTGATATCCAGTATACTTTGAGGAAGATTGCAGTTCTTTTTGCCATGATATGGTACATAGCGTCCGGGTCCTGG
>JAEORG010000319.1 GCA_016841005.1 Candidatus Thorarchaeota archaeon
AACAATGAACAAAAAGGAGAGTTTTACATGAAAAGTAAAATAAGAGTCATAGTGATTACCATTATTAGTGTCTTTCTGTACGGGAGTATATATTCTCCGGTTCTTATCAATGGACAAACAAAAAAAGTTGGATACCGCCATTTAATGCTGGGAGACGTAAAAAGCAAAGTCAATCAGGTTATAAATAATAAATTTAGAGGAACATATAATGTAGAAACAAAAGGAAATAATATCTCTCCTGGTGAGAGTCGGGCTGATTACACTCCCCTAGAATCTTTTGATGAGGATATGAAACGTAAAGTCGAGGCAGGAGTAAATGAGATTCTGGATCAGAGCCTTGAAGTGGAAATTAGATTTATGCCCCGAGCTGAAGCTATTACTTTCCTCAAAGAACGCGTATATCAGACACGATATCTTGAGATGGTTCCTGAATCGGTAGATGAGTTTAGAGTCTTGATATTTGGTGATTATGATGTTGCATCTTGTGCTGGGACTCATGTCAAGAATACAAGTGAGATTGGACATATACAGATAGGAAAGTCCAAGAATGTAGGAGCTGGAGTTAGACGAATCTATTTCAAACTGACTGGCTAGTGCGACAATGCATCACAGCCAACAGTTTTATGCTCCAGAGTGTTGAGTAGTTGTAGTGTGACGTAAGATGAAGGCACTCGTTCTTACTGCGGGAGAAGGTCAAAGACTTAGACCACTCACAACAAATCGTTCCAAGTCTATGTTAATGATTGCAGGACGTCCAGTTCTTCAATACATAATTGATAGTCTAATCAAGAATGAAATTCGGGATATCGTTCTTGTTGTTGGTCATGGCCGTGAAGATCTAATCGATCACTTCCAGATGGGTGGAGATCAAGGGGTCCGAATTCGTTATATGATTCAACATAAACAAGAAGGGGCTGAACACGCCATTTTGACAGCAAAAGAGGAGTTGGATGGTGAGGAAGAATTCCTGCTTGTTAACGGTGATGTTCTTGTCGAGCCTGAGATGGTAACTCGAACTCTCGGTAATCATGTATCTATGGGTGCGGAAGTCACCATGCTTGTAACCCTTGTTTCAAATCCTCAGCAGTTTGGCACTGTGAAGATTGGACCTAACGGTATTGTAGAAAAACTCGTAGAGAAAGGTGGTCCTGAGAGATACGTTAGTAATTATGCAGTCGCAGGGGTTTCTGTTTTCAGTACTAAGATTCTACCACTTCTTGAGAAGCATGGTGCCATGGAACTTGCTTTTGAGGAATTTATCAAAGGAGGAAACCAAGTTTCAGCAACCGTCTGGGAAAAGGAATGGGCTGAGTTTACGTGGCCATGGGACATTCTTAATGACAACAGAATTGTCATGGACCGTATGCTCAAGGGGAAAGGAAGTTACATTGCAGAATCAGCCAACGTTCATCCAAGTGTAGTAATCGAAGGTTCTGTCTACATAGATGAAGGAAGTATTATACGTCCCAATACAACTCTTCGAGGACCAATCTACATCGGAAAGAACGTGTATGTTGGTAACAACTCATTGATTCGAGACTACAGTAGTTTGTGTGATGGTGTACGGATTGGATATGCAGTTGAAATGAGGAATAGCATGGTTTTTGACCGAGTCAATGTTGGGCGCATGACATATCTTGCAGACTCAATCATCGGTGCTGATTCATGCATCGAAGCAGGTGCTCAATTGTGGAACTGGCGGCCAGGGGGCGAACCGCTCTATCTAAGGCAAGAAAATGAACAAGTGGAGATTCCTCTCCAAAAGTTTGGAGTGATCGTTGGCGATAATGTGGTCATTGGAGTCAATGCTTCAATATATCCTGCTACAAGGATTGGAGAGTATAGCGTCATCTCTGCAGGATGTGTAG
Source organism: Candidatus Thorarchaeota archaeon (assembly GCA_016841005.1). The sequence continues at coordinate 1,869 of JAEORG010000319.1, forward strand.
TTAATGAAGACATCCCCCCACGGAGCAATGTCATGCTAAAGCAAAAATTGGATATTAAAGAGAGGAAAGATCTAAAGGGGTGCAACTAAGAAATCTGATTCTTTTCCTTGCTGAATTGTCCAACTAGGACTTCATCTACGTAGACGAGTGTAACACAATTGCGTTCTACTATTTTGATTTCTGGATTCAGAACACTTTGTGGTAATTGAAATTGATGACCATCAATTGCAAGGGTAGTGATCCTTTCTTTATCATAGATCGCAATATCATGGTTGAGTGTTGCTCGAGAAGTCCGTTTTGAGGGAATAAGTCTGATATTAGCCAGAAGCAAATCTAATTGATTACTTTCTATGTATGTCAGCTGCTCTCTTATTGATCTATAGCCAAGATATCTATCTTTTCCACGTTTTATCGCATGGTCTTCATATTTTCCTGCAAACACTCTCTCAACTGCCAAATATGGACCAAGCCCTCGAGATATTGCATCTTCATCTGTTTTCAGTTCACTAAAACCTGATCCTTCTTGCGCAGGATGACTTAGTTCATGAGAAAGTAATCCGATTATACCCGCTTCATGCCATATCTTCACATTGTTATTAATTCTAATTGAAATCTCCTCTTTCGACTCACTCCAATGAATCTGTGCGAAACTTGATGTTCTTCTCCATGAGATTGATACTTCTGAGGCAATCAATTCAGGATAAGCTAACGAAATGAGATTTTTGACCAAGGAGGAAATATCGGGGTTTTCTGGCAACGCGATTCACCTCAGTTTTCTAATTCTAGAAAAGCGAGCAATGAGCATCTTTAAAAGTCAAACCTAAGGTTTTCCGCCGTGAACCTAGCAACAGGTATCTAGGAGAGTAATTACTATCAGCCGTAAGAAGTGGGGCAAGTCAGCCACAAAGACCGAGCGAGTGATCCGAGATGCAATACCAAAGCCTGAAGCCCAAACAGGCATTGAAGAATATCTCAAGAAAGCAAAATCAATCACATGCTATGATCTGGCAAATAGATTCAATATTCGGATGAGTGTTGCCCGTAAAATCCTTAGAGAGAAAGAAGCAGAGGGCGCTGTTGTTCCTTATATTCGAGAAGGCGGTTTTGTTGTGTACACAACACCTTCTGAGATTGAGAAAAGAGAAGGTGGCGCCCCGATAATGGTAGCGGATGCTCTAGAGGAGGTTGCATCAAGTGTTCCTAAAGAACCTCTAATCACTGATGAGATGGATATTGCACT